>JAITFE010000035.1 GCA_031281585.1 Bifidobacteriaceae bacterium
TGCCGACCGTGAGCCGACGCCCCGCGGCCGGCGCGGGTTGGGCGCGAGACGGCGGCCCGCGCCGCGAGACAAGGCCGCCCGCCCGTGCGACCCTGGTCGCCATGAGCGACACCGCCGCGACTCTGACGCCGCCCGCACGGGACCTTGACTTGGCTTACGGGCCGGATCCACGGCATCGTCTAGACGTTTACCACCCGGCCGAACCGAACGGCGCGCTGCTCGTGGACATCCACGGGGGCGGCTGGTTCCAAGGCGACAAGTCCAAAGAGGAGGCTTTGGCGGCACGGTTTTCCGATGCCGGCTACCTGGTCGCCGCCCCCAACTACCGTTTCGCGGACGGCGGGGCGGGCGCCAACCTTTATCCGGCCCAGGTCGACGACATGCTGGCGGCGGTGAACTGGCTCAAGGGGGAGGCCGCTTTGGCGTTCGACCGGTCGAAGATCGGGGCGGTCGGCGGGTCTTCGGGCGGGAACCTGGCCTTCGAGTTGGCGCTGTCGCTGGGCGTCCCCGGCGTGTCGTGGTCGGGTCTGCTGGATCTGGCCGGCTTCATGGCCCGGCACGGAGACGCCACGCCGCACAAGGTGGCGATGGACGGTTCGGCGCCCAGCGCTAGGCTCGACCAGGGCGGGGCGGACCCGGGCTACTACAAATGGCTGGTGTTCAACCTGCTGGGGCCGGACCTTGACGGCCTGGACGTGGCCACCCCGATCGGCCGCGTCACGCCTGCGGCGGGCCCCATGTTGTTCGCCAACTCGCTGAATGAGCTGGTGCCGCCGGAGGAGGCGTTGATAGCCGCCACGGTCATGATGCGCGCGGGCGTCCCCACGCGCACAATCCTGTTCGAGGGCCAGCGCCATGCGGCCGGGTACATTGACGACGTGTTCGAGGAGACGCTGCGCTTCTTGGGGCACTACTTGGGCGTCTGACAACCGCCGGGCGGGTTCTCAGAAGCCGTCCGCCATGTTGGCGAAACGGGAGAGGTGGCCCTGGAAGGCCACGTTGATGTCGCCGATGGGGCCGTTGCGGTGTTTGGCCAAAATGAGGGTGGCTTCGCCCTTGGCGCGCTCATCCTCTTTGGAGTCCATGCGGCTGATCAGGATGACCACGTCCGCGTCCTGTTCCAAAGAGCCGGATTCGCGCAGGTCTGAAAGCTCCGGGCGTTTGTTCTCGCGTTGCTCGGCGGCGCGGTTCAACTGGGAGACCGCCACCACTGGCACGTCCAACTCCTTCGCCAGCAATTTGAGGGCGCGCGAGAACTCGGAGACCTCCTGTTGGCGCGACTCGACCCGCTTGCCGGAGCTCATCAACTGCAGGTAGTCGATGATCACCAGTCGGAGATTGTTGCGCTGCTTGAGGCGCCGGCACTTGGCCCTGATCTCCATCAGCGACATGTTCGGCGAGTCGTCAATGAACAAGGGCGCTTGCTTGATCTCCCCGATCCGGGCGGAAATCCTGGGCCACCACTCGTTCTGGACCGTGCCGGACCGCAGGTGCTTCAGCATCACGCCGGATTCGGCGGAAAGCAACCGCTGGGTGATCTCCTCGCGTGACATTTCCAAGGAGAAGAGCACCGACGCCTCCCCGTGCCGGATGGACGCGGACCGGGCGAAATCCAGGGCCAACGTCGACTTGCCCTTGCCGGGACGGGCCGCGACGATCACCATTTGGCCGCCGTGCAGGCCGCCGGTCAAGGCGTCCAGGTCGTGGAACCCGGTCGGGATGCCGGTGACATGCCCGGGCGTGGCCGACATCCGCTCGATCTCCCCCACCACCGGGTCGATGATGTCTTTGATGTGCATGTAGTCCTCGGCCGCGCCGCGCTCGGTGACGGCGTACACCTCCGACTGAGCCGAGTTGACCACGTCCTCCACGCTTTGGCCGTCATTCGAGTAGCCAAGCTGGGTGATTCGCGTTCCGGCGTCCACCAGGCGGCGCAACACCGCCCGGTCCCGCACAATTTGTCCGTAATAGCCCGCGTTAGCGGCGGTCGGGACCGCCGCCATCAGCCCCGCCAGGTACTGGGCGCCGCCGATCCGCCCCATCTCGCCCCGGCGGGTCAGCTCCGCCGCCACGGTCACGGCGTCAACCGGCTCGCCGCGCGAGTAGATGTCCGTGATGGCGTGGAAGATCATCTCGTGTTGCGGGCGGTAGAAATCGTCGCCTTTGAGCACCGCGACCACATCCGCGATGGCGTCCTTCGACAGCAGCATGGCGCCAAGCGCCGATTCCTCTGCCTGAATGTCCTGGGGCGGCAGGCGGTCGAACTGGGTCCTGTCGACAACGCCCGTGTCAAACTCAGCCACAGACAACGTGTCTCCGCCTTCCTGCAGTGCCGTATCGCATGGTCCATCTCTACGTTCACGGTTGGGCAAGCCCAGCCCGGCGGTCCCCGCGCCGCGAGGTCCGCCGGGCCGGACTCAGGGGTACCGCCGGTCGCCCGGCGGTTCTCCTTGGGCCGGCGGCGAAGGCGCCTAAGCGCCCGGTCGCCACTCATCCGCTCACATCCCCGACCCTAAAGCAGGGGTCTGACAGCGTTAGCGATACGGCCTGTCGGCTCGATCAGTCTAGGCCAGCCCGAAGCCCGTCGCAACATGCGTCTTTGCAGGTCAACCGGCGTTTTTCTGGGGATAAAGCTGGGGATGGCCTGGGGATTTTGGCGTCTTTCTGTGGATTCGCGGGGGCACTCTGTGGATTCTGTCAGGCAGCCCGTCAGCCTGGGTGCCTGCAACCAACGGCTCGTCTGCGGATTCGTCCGCGCGACCTTTACAGCTGAATCCACAGCCTGTGGACAAACCTCTGGGTATTGTCCGCGCCGCCCATCCTGGCGGGGCGCCGGGCGCGCCTCCCGAACGTTCATTCCCCCAACCGCGCGCCACCCCGCCGATCCCCGTGGCGCGGGCCCTCGCTCAGGTCCGCCGCGTCCGCCGCGCGCTAGAGATCATTATGTTTGGCCAAATGGCGGAACGCGATCCAGCCGAGCGGAACGCGCGCCCAGTAAGTGATGGCCCGGAACAGGACGGCGGCCGAGGCGGCGGTGGCGGTGGCGACCCCCACGGTGCGCAGGCCCGCCGTCAAAGCGATCTCGACCCCGCCCAGGCCGCCGGGCGTGGGCGCCGCAGACCCCGCCGCGTTGCCAATTAAGAAGACCAAAGTGATCGCGGCCAGCGACAGGTCCGTCAGGCCGAAGGACACCAGAGCCGCCCAAAATGACGCCACATAGCCCCCGAACTGGACAAACGTTCCCAGCATGGCGAAAACCATGCGCTTGGGGCGGCCCACCACCCAAACCAGGCGCGGCCAAACCTGCGCCAAAGTCGAACCGATCCGGCCCCAGATCCAGTTCCGCAGCTTCGGGATCAGCAACAGCGAGCCAAGCCCGGCCACAACGCACACCACGGCCACAATCCCGGTCACCGGCAGTCTGGACAGGACGCCCATCTCGCCGGTCACAAGAGCGGCCCCCACCAGCAACACGGCGGTCGAGACGACCAGCGCCACCTGGCTCAGGGCCACCGTCGCCCCGGCCAGCGAGGTCTTCACGCCTTGCCGGTTGAGGAACCGCATGTTGATGGCGATCGGGCCGACCCCGCCGGGCATGGTGATGGCGGCGAACGACCCGGCCACCTGGGTCAGCACCGCCTTGCGGAACGACATCCGGACGGGCAGGAAGCCGACCAGCGTCATGGCGGCGCCCACATAGGTCACCATTGACAGCCCGAAGGAGAGAGCCATCCACCAGGGGTTGGCGTGGCTGACCGCCTGCACCATTTGATCGAAGTTGAACTTGGTGACCACAGCCCAGATCGCCACCAAGGTCATGGCCGCGACCAGCACGGATCGCCAGCCGAACCGGACCAGTTGGAAAGGCACGGCGGTGCCTTCGGCCGGAGTCAACTCCGCCAATTCCTGCCGGGTCGCGTCGATCACGTCACGGGCGGCCCGCGCCGCCTCACGGGTCGAAGACGGGAACACCACCGGCTGCAAAAGCCCCGACACGGCGGTCAAAGTCGCCGCGGGCAAGACCGCCGCAGCCGCCGCGACCGCGCGCTCCGGCCCCACTTTCAAGGACAGCACAGCCACCATTTGGGCCAGGTCCATTGAGCGGGCGAGCTCGGAAGAGGCGATGTCGCCGTCCTCCCACCCGATCAGCCAGACCTGTTGGGCGTCCCCCGTGTCAGGCCCGAACAGCACCGAAGAGGACGTGATGTTACGGTGCGCCAGCCCCGCCTGGTGCGCCCGGTCAAGTTGCCGCCACACGTCGATCAAAGCCGCGTCCGAAACCTCGCCCGGCCGCATGTCGACCAGCGCCCGCAGCCCGGTCGGGTGGCTCTGGAGCAGCATCATCGAGTCCGCCGCCTCGCCCACGCCGAGCAGCTTAGGCGTCCGCACGCCCGCCGCCGTCGCCGCGTAGGCCAGCAGCGCCGCCCGTTCCGCCGCCTGACGCAGCGAACGCACAGACCGCCGGTCCATTCCCCGCAGCCGCAGCGTCCGCCAGGTCGCCTGCAGGAAGCCCAGCACCTGCCGGTCGCCATCCAGCACAATCGCGTCGTAACGCCGCCCGTCCGCGTCGTAAACGGCGTAGATCCGGTTGCCGCCTTGGCGTTCCAGCGCCCGCGAGGTCGAATCCGACGCGCCCGCAGGCCCGGCCCCCGCCGCCGGTGCCGTCCGCCCGGCCCCAGCCCCGCCCGCCGCCGTCTTGCCGTCCGGCGGTGTTTCCGCCGATGCCGTCCGGCCGTTTCCCGTCCGATCCGCCGCCCGCTCGGCCCCGGCCAGCGGCAGCTTCACTGTCTTCGCGTCGGGCGTTGCCGCCGAATCCCGCCGGACGCCGCCCCCGCGCTTGGCGGCCCGGTTGGACTCGACGGCGGGCGCGGGCCCGGCTCCGGAGACGGGGGAGGTGCTGGTGGGGGGGCGGACGGCATCGGGCGCGGGGGGAACGTAAGTGGAATCGCGGATGGCGCGGACGTCCAAACGCTCGGTGGGGTTCTCCGGGTCGGAGATGTCGCGGATGCGGACAATGCGGACGGGACGCAGGCCGGCCCCGCGGATGCCGGCGACCAGGGCCGAGCCGGTCGCGCGGTCCGTGGCCACGCCAATGGCGTAGCGGACGGCCAGACCGGCCAGGCGGCCCACCAGGACCGTTACGAAGGCCGCCGGCAAGGTCGGGCCGCCGGTCAGCACCCAGGCGGCCAGCGCCACCCACAGCACGTTCCATGAGAAGGACATGATGGGGCGGCGCGACCTGGGGCCCATGGCCGTCAAAACACCCGCCATCAAGGAGGCGAGCGGGGCTATCGCCACCATCAGACGGCCGTCCGTGATGATCGACATGCCTTGGATCAGCGGCTTGTAGCCCGTCGCGGTGATTGCCCACGCCGCGAGCCAAGCCAACGCCATCCCGCCAATTCCGCCGGCGGCGCCCTGCACAACCAACAGCAACTGGCGGCGGAACAGCGCCGTCACCATGACCACGGCGGGCAGCAGGAGCGTGGCCAGATTCATCAGCACGTTGACAATGGCCTGCAAGATCGCGGTGACCGGATGGGCGAGTGAGCGGATGTCCTCCGTCACCCCGGCGGCGGTGCCTTGGGCGAAGATCGACAGGCCCAGCAGCGCGACCAACCCCAGGCACGCGAAGACAATTCCGACCAGGTCGCGGGACTGCCGGACGCGCCCGGCGGGGGCGTCCACCACTTCGACGCCGCGGAACCAACGCGTGGCCGAGCGGTCAGCGTCCTTGCCTTTGCCTCGCGCAGCCACGCCGCCCAGCCTAGAACAGCCCTGCTCGCCGCGCCGAATAACACGCTCCGCGCTCAGCGCGCGGGGTCGCTCAAGTCAGCCAGGACGGATCGACCAGGCTGGGCCCTATGAACGCCACCACGTCGATCAAGGTGTGGGCCACCACCAGCGGCATGACCCGCCGCCGGCGCTGATAGAACCAGGCGAAGACCACCCCCATGGCGACGTTGCCGAGGAACGGGCCAAAGCCCTGATAGAGGTGGTAGGAGCCGCGCAGCAGGGCCGACCCGGCGATCCACGCCCACGGCCTCCAACCGAGTTCGGTGAGGCGTTCGCCCAGGTAGCCCACGGCGACGACCTCTTCGATGACCCCGTTTTGGGCGGCGGCGAGGATCAGCACGGGAACGGTCCACCAGTACTGGCCCAAGGAGGCGGTGGAAACGTGGACGGTCAAGCCCAGTTGGCGTCCAAGGAGGTAAAAGGCAATGCCCGGGAGCCCGATGCCGCCCGCCAGCGCCGCGCCCCAGCCCAAGTCCCGCAGTGGTCGGCCCAGCGTCAGCCCGATTCGCCGGGGGCCTGGCCAGTGGCCGGCTCCGGCGCGGTCTTGGCTCAGCCCGCCGGCGAGCAGGTACAGCGCCAGGACCGCCGGGAGCACGCCGAAGCCGATGCCGGCGAGTTGGTAAAGGAGGTCGAGCCAGGGCTTGGGGGAGTCGGAGGTGTTCAGGGCGGCGGTCTGCTCCGCCAATGGCACCGCCTCGGTCAGCCGGTCCACCAGGCGCAGGATGGCGTAAACGGCGGACTGCCCCAGCGACAGCCCCAGCACAATCCACACTTCGGCGCGCACGCGCCGCCGGCCCGTGTCAACGGACGCGGGGCTCGGTGTGGTGGCCATCGCTTCAGCCTAGGACCTTTCCCTGGGCACAGCCTTGTCCTCCCGCCCGAATCCAAAGGCCGCTGGCCTCTTGTGATCCGGGACGGTGGCGAAGAAGCAGCCGTCTTGGGCTGAGGGCTGCGTTCGCCTTCAGTGTTTCCTTGGGTCGGCGTTTCACGCTGCCGGCGTCAACCCGGCCGGACGCCGGTTCTGCACCGGCGTCCTAAGCTTGGGGGCTGTGAGCAAACTCTTCAGCCCAATCGCCATTGGCCCGGTCACCGCCCGCAACCGGCTGTGGGTCTCGCCGATGTGCCAGTATTCGTCGGAGACAAAAGACGGCCGGGTCCACCCTTGGCACATCGCACATTACGGCGCGCTGGCCCAAGGGCGGCCGGGCCTGATCGCGTTGGAGGCGACCGGCGTTGTCCCCGAGGGGCGGATAACGCCTTGGGACCTGGGCTTGTGGGATGACGCCCAGATTGGCGGCCTGGCCGGAATAGCCGATTTCATCAAGGCCCAGGGTGTGGTCCCCGCCATTCAACTGGGCCACGCGGGGCGGAAGGGCTCCACCAGCCAAATGTGGGCGGGCAGCACCCCGCTGCCGGTCGCCGAAGGCGGCTACCAGACGTTTGCTCCTTCCCCCATCGCCTTCGGCGAAATGCCCGTCCCCCAAGAACTCACAACGGGGCAGATCGCGGACCTGGTCGAGGCCTTCGCCGCGGCCGGCGCCCGCGCCGCCAAAGCCGGTTTCGACGTCATCGAAATCCACGGCGCGCACGGCTACCTGCTGCACCAGTTCATGTCGCCCCTGTCGAACCACCGGGCGGACCAATACGGCGGTTCGCTGGAAAACCGCCTCCGCTTCCCGCTCGCGGTGGTGGCGGCGGCAAGGGAGGCGATCGGCGCGGACCGGGCCCTGTTCATGCGCATCTCCGCGACCGACTGGGCCGAGGGCGGCTGGGACCTGGAACAGTCCGTCGAATTGGCGCGCCAGGCCAAAGCGTTGGGGCTGGACCACATCGACGTCTCGACCGGTGGCCTGGTCCCGGACGCGAAGATCCCGGTGGGGCCCGGCTACCAGGCCCCGTTCGCGGAGGCGATCCGCGGGCGCACGGGCCTGAGCGCGAACACGGTGGCGGTCATCGAAACGCCCGTGCAGGCGGAGGCCTTGATCGCAGATGGCGCTGCCGATGCCGTCATGCTGGGCCGCCCCTTCCTCCGCGACCCGCACACGGCCGTCAAGTGGGCCACCGAACTGGGCCTGGAGCCGGCCGCCTGGTCCCCGCCCCAATACGCCACGGCAGGCTGGACCCGCTACTACGCCCCCAAGTAACAGAAACGGGGACGGTACCTATTTCCGGCCAGCCGGAAACAGGTACCGTCCCCGTTTCCGGCTAGGCGTCGGCGCCTTTGACCTGGGAGGCCGGGTGGGACGACGCGTCCTTGACGGGCTGCAGCTCCGTGATCTCGACCTGTTTGGCCAAGAGCGGCTCCAAGGCCTTGGTCAGCTTGCCCAAGGCCTTGCCCTCGCCGTGCGTGTTGAGCGCGTCGACCGAGGACCATTTCTCGATCAAGACGAATCGGTCGGGGGCCTCGTGCAGCGAATAGAGCAGGCAGCCCGGCTCCTGGTAGACGTCGGTCTGGGCGGCTTTGATCACGGCGTGGACCGAGTCATGCATGCCTTCGCGCGGGAAAAAGGTGGCGACAACCACCACGGGTTCGGCCATGATGCCCTCCTTGGGGTGCGAATTCGCGGTTTGTATTCCCCTCAAAGCTAGTCCGCCCGCGCCGCGACCACACAACCACGCCGGCGTGTCTCACACTGCCACGTCGCCGAAACGCGCCAGGCGGAGCGAGTTCGTCACCACGATCACGGAGCTCAGCGCCATGGCGGCGCCCGCCAGCATGGGGCTGGCCCAGCCGAGCATCGCCAGCGGCAGCATGGCCACGTTGTACGCGAAGGCCCAGAACAGGTTCTGTTTGATCACGCGCAGCGTGGCGCGCGACAGCCGGATGGCCTCCGGCACCGCGGTCACCCGGTTGCGCATCAGCGTGATGTCGGCCGCGTTGTTGGCCACATCCGTCCCGGAGCCCATGGCCAACCCCAGGTCAGCCGCCGCGATCGCGGCCGCGTCGTTCACGCCGTCCCCCACCATGGCGACCACCTGGCCGGACGCTTGCAGTTCCCGCACCACCCTGACCTTGTCGGCCGGCAGCACCTGGGCCCGCACGTTCGCCGCCGCTATCCCGACCGCCTTCGCCGCCACCAACGCGGCGCCCCGCGAGTCGCCCGTCACCAGCCACGGCGTCACGGCCAACGCCCGCAATTGCCCGATGCCGTCCCCAGCGTCCGGCTTCGGCTCGTCACGCAGGAGCAGGACCGCCCGCGCCCGCCCGGCCCAACCCACCATGACGGCGGTGCCGCCCGATTCGGCGGCGGCCTCATAGGCCTCCGCGATCTCGGCGGGCACCGCGAGGCCCAGACTGATCAGGTATGACGGTTTGCCGACGGCCGCCAGCGCCTCTTCCGCGCCGGCCAGGCGCACCCGCCCTGAGGCGCCCCCGCCGGGTTTCGAGGCGAAGCCGTTCAATTTGGGCAGGGTCCCGGCCTTGCGCGCCCCGGCCGCCACGGCGACCGCGATCGGATGCTCCGAGGCGGCTTCGACCGCGCCCGCCACCGCCAGGGCCGTGGGCCTGGCCGCCGCCCGCCCGTCCACGCGCGGCGTCAGCACCTCGACCAACGCCATCTTGCCCTGGGTCACGGTGCCCGTTTTGTCCAGCACGATGGCCGTGATGCGGCGCGTCGATTCGAGCACCTGGGGGCCTTTGATCAAAACGCCCAGACGCGCGCCGCGTCCGGTGCCCACCAGGATCGCGGTCGGGGTCGCCAGCCCCAGCGCGCACGGGCAGGCGATGATCAGGACCGCGGACGCGGACATGAAGGCCGCCTGCGGCCCCGCGCCCGCCGCCAACCAGGCGATCAGCGTGCCCAGCGCCAACACCAGCACCGCCGGCACGAACCAACTGGAGATGCGGTCCGCCAACCGCTGGACCGGGGCTTTGCCGGTTTGCGCCGCCGCCACAAGGCGGCCGATCGCGGCCAGCCGGGTCTCTTCGCCCACGGCCGTCGCCCGCACGATCAAGGACCCCGACGCGTTGACGGTGGCCCCCGTGACCTGGTCGCCGGGATGCACGTCCACCGGCACGGGTTCACCGGTCAACAGCGAGGTGTCCACCGCCGAGTCGCCCTCCATCACGACCCCGTCCGTGGCGATCTTCTCGCCCGGACGAACCCTGAACAGCTCCCCGATCCGCAACTCGCCGATCGGCGCGGTCCGCTCCGTGCGGTCGCCCGGCGGGCCTTCGACCAGCGTCACCTCCTTGGCGCCCATGTCCAGCAGGTGGCGCAGGGCGTCCCCGGCCCGCTTCTTCGAGTTGAACTCCATCAGCTTCCCGGCCAGCAGAAACACCGTGATCACGGCGGCCGATTCAAAGTACAGCTCCGGCATGCCGTGGCGTCCCACCGCCTGGGAGGGGAACAGCGTGAACTCCATGCGCATGCCGATCGCGCCCGCGCCGCCCAAGGCCAGCGCCCACCAAGACCACAAGGTGGAGACCAGCACGCCCAGCGACACCAGTGTGTCCATGGTGGAGCTCAAATGCCGCGCGGCCCGCCAAGCCGCCGCGTGGAACGGCCAGGCGCACCAGACCGCCACGACCGTGGCCAGCGGCGCCACCACCCACTGCCAGCCCGGAAACTGGATGGCCGGGATCATGGACAACGCCAGCACGGGCGCCGCCAGGATCGCTCCCACCACCAACCGGCTCCGCAACATCTGCTCGCGGTCCTTGCCGGGAGGCGTTTCGACTTCCATAGCGTTCATTTGGCCCATCGGGTCTGCCGGCTCCAGCGAGGCGGCCGGCTCCATGCCGTCCGTGGCGCCGGCGGACGCTCCCGGCGTCGGGGACGGCATCGGCCGCGCCCAAGACCGGTCGGCGTGCGGACCCGGCAACGGTGCCGGGGGCCGCGCGGACGGTGCCGTGCGCTCCCGTTCCAACCGTTCGCCTGCTGGGCCGGGCACCGCCGAGCCGACCGCCGATGCCGTCTGGTCGCGCCCGCCCGGAGCCGCCGGTCGGGAGCGGGTCGCGGGGCGCAGCAGGCGGGCCGTGTAGCCGGCGGATTCGACGGCCGCGATGATCGCGCTGGTCGTCAGCGTGTCGGGGCCGGTAACGTGCGCGGTCTCAAGCGGCAGGTTGACGCTGACGGTCGCGCCGGGCAGCTTGCCGACCTTCTTCTCAATGCGGGCGGCGCAGGAGGCGCAAGTCATGCCGCCAATCGCGAAGTCATAGGCGACGGGGCCGGAACCGTCGAGTCGGGGCGCCTCGACGTCGGGGCTCATGGGACCAGCTGATAACCGGCCTCGTCGACGGCGGCGGCGACGGCGGCATGGTCCAAAGGGGCGGCCGAGGTGACGGACAGGGTCGAGGTCGCGCTGGGCGCCAGGTCGACTTCAACGCCGGTGACCCCGGGCAGCGCGCCGACCTCTTCTTTGACTGCCTTGACGCAATGCTCGCAGGTCATACCCTCGACCTTGTAGGTGGTGACGGTCATGATGCCTCTCCTCGTGTCGTTCGCGTCAGCGCTTTCCGCCGCGCCTCAGAAGTCCTGGTCAAAGGTATTCCCCGACCAGTTCCTCAGCCAAGCCCGTGTAAGTCGCCGGGCTGAGCTCCCGCAAACGCAGTGTCACATCCGGCGGCAGGCCAAGGCCGGCCACGAACTCGCCGATCTCATCCAGCGACACACGGCGCCCGCGGGTCAGTTCTTTCAACCGCTCGTACGGGTCGTCCATTCCCGGCACGCCGGCTATCGCGGCCGCCCGCATGGCGGACTGGATCGGTTCGGCCAGGACCTCCGGATTTGCGGCCAAGTCGGCCGCGATCGGCTCCGGGTTCACGTCCAGCCCGTCCAGGCCCCTGCGGAGGTTGTCGATCGCCAGCAGTGAATGGCCCATCGCCACCCCAATGTTCCGCTGCGTGGTCGAATCGGTCAGGTCGCGCTGCAGGCGGGAGGTCACCAACGTGGCGGCCAACGTGTCGAACAGCGCGCCCGAGATTTCCAGGTTCGCCTCGGCGTTCTCAAACCGGATCGGGTTGACCTTGTGGGGCATGGTCGAGGATCCGACCGTGCCCTGGCCGCGCGCCTGCGCGAAATAACCCAGCGAAATGTACGTCCACATGTCGGTGGCCAGATTGTGGGCGATCCGCCCAAAACGGGCCAGGTCGGAATACAGCTCGGCCTGCCAATCGTGGGACTCGATTTGCGTGGTCAGCGGATTCCAGGTGAGGCCCAGGCGGTCCTCCACGAACTCGCGGCTGATTCTTGGCCAGTCGGCGTCCGGGACGGCGGCCGTGTGGGCGCCAAAGGTGCCGCTGGCGCCGTTCAGCTTGCCCAGGTACTCCGCGTTCTCGATCCGCCCCAACTGGCGGCGCAGCCGCGTCACGGTGACGGCCAACTCCTTGCCCAGCGTGGTCGGCGTGGCCGGCTGCCCATGCGTGCGCGCCAGCATGGCCAGCCCGGCATGCTCAAGAGCCAGCAGGCTCAGGTCCGTGACCAGCGCGCGGGCGGCTGGCACCCACACGTCCTCCACACCGCCTTGGATAACCCAGGCGTAGCTCAACGAGTTGACGTCTTCGCTGGTGAGCGCAAAATGAATGACCGGGTTCAAAGCTGGCGTGAGGACCGTGTCCGGGCCCAACACTGCGGCCGCGTCCGCCAGGCGGCGCTGCAGGAAGTACTCGACCGCCTTGACGTCATGGACCGTTTGCCGCTCAATCCCGGCGAGTTCCGCGATCTCCCCGGGACCGAAGTTCTTGGGCAGGCTCCGCAGGTAATCGCGGTCGGCTTCGCTAAGGCTGGGGGCGCCGGGAAGCACCTGCTGGTCCAGCAAATAGATGAACCACTCCACCTCGACCAGGAGCCGGGCCCGGTTGAGCGCCGCCTCGGAGAAGTAGTCGAGCAGCGGGGCGGTGGCCCCGGCGTAGCGCCCGTCCAGGGGGCTGAGAGTCAGGCGGGGCTCAAGCGCGGCAAAGGAGATTGGCACGGCCCAAGTTTAGAGGGCCTGCCAAAGGCAGGCCGCCGCGACTGAGCGTGGCGCGGAGGACGGCGCGGCGGGAGGTGCAGTGTGGCGCCGGGGGAAGGCGCGGCCCGCAGGCCCGTCGGCCTTGAGGCCCGCCAAAGGCGCCGCGTGCGGGCCCGTTTGCCGGGCGAGCCCTACTTGTCCTTGCCCGCCACGGTGGCCCAAGCCTGCAGGGCCAGGAACGTGCCGCTCAGGAGCAGACCGGGGAGCAAAAAGGCGTCATACACCACGGCGGACTTCTGCGGGTAGTCCACTATCAGCGCCACGATCAGCGCGATCAGGCCGATAGCGGTCAAGGCGCCGCCAACCGCCAGGAGCAGGATTCCCCAGACGCCGCCCGCCAAACTGGTGGACTGCCGGGGCTGGGGCGCGTATGGCGCGTAAGGCTGCGGCCCTGTTTGCTGGTACGCCGGTGGCGGGTATGAGCCCTGCGGCTGCGGTTGGGCCGGCGGCGCGGAAGGCGCCGCCGGAGGAGCCGGGGGCGGCGGCGAATAGTTCTGCGGTTGGGATTGATACTGGGGCTGGTCCGAAGGATTGGTCATGGCTACCAACATACCCGCTGGTTATGACAGGCGAATGGGCCGGGGCTCTGGGTCGGCTACGTGGACAAAGCGCCCATGCGGCCGGGCGCGCGGTGCCCGGGGGCGGCGTCAAAGATACTCGCGGGCGCGGTCGACCGCCCTTGGCCCGTACGAGCCTCCGAAGAGCGTCGCGTGCACCAGCAACGGGAAAAGCTGATGCAGCCCAACCCTTTCGCGCCAGCCGTCCGCCAGCGGCGAGACCTCGTTGTAGGCGTCTAGCACCGTGGCCAGGCCGGCCAGCCCGAACAGCGCCAGCATGGCCAGGTCGGTTTCGGCATGGCCGCCGTGCGCGGCCGGATCCACCACCGCGGCGCCCGTCCAGGGCCCCCCGGCGCGTGAGAACGGATCGGTCCAAATGATGTTGCCCGTCCACAGGTCCCCGTGCACCCGTGCCGCCGCCGCCGGCTCTAGGAGACCCGGCTGAGGGGCGTCCAAGACGCCGCCGGCCAGTCGCTCGCCCAGTTGCCCGAACACGGCGAGTCCGCCCGGCGGCAGCGCGCCAAGGCGTTCCGCCGCGCGCGCGTAAGGCGCCACCCGCTCTGAAGCGTAGAACTCGCCCCATGTCAGGCCGCCTTTGGCGGTGAACGACAAAGGTGCCAGTCCAATGCCGCCGGGACCGGCCCAGCCCGGCGGCGCGGCCCCGAAGTGGGGTGCCCCGGCCGCATGGGTCCGGGCCAGGGCGCGGCCGAACGCCTCCGCGGCGCCGTCCGCCGGGGGCACCGTCGGCAGATACTCCAACTCGAGGTGGCTGTCGCTGAACGATTTGACTTGGGGCGTGCGCACACCGCCGGGCGCCTCGCCGAGCCAACCCAGTGCCAACGCCTCAAGCTTGGGCGAACCGGGCTGGCCACGGCGGTAGGTCTTCTTGAAGGTGCGCGGCACCCCTCTATTGTCTCGCGTCTTCGGCGGCGGCCAGTAACCGGGCTGTCCACAGGCTTTTCGTTTCCGGAAGCCGGCGCGAGATCTTCGCGGCCAGAATCGATGGCGTGATTCCAAACGCGGCCTGGCAGCCAACCCCGTGTTCGGGTTGGCACACGCTTGAGTTGTTGGACCGCTACCGCTCCGCGCTGGTCGGCGTCGTGGCCGGCCTGCGCCAAGCCGCGCCCCTGATCAACCTGGCCGACCCGGCGGGTTGGCGCTCGCCTGCGGCGGACGCCTACCTTGAGCGGCTGGAGGACCTGGAGCGGCGGTGCCGCGTCGGGGCGTGTCACGCCGAAGACACGTTGGCGCAGGTGAACGGTTACCGGGCGATGGTCGCACACCGGATGGGTCTGGCATGAGCGACGGCTCCATCAGCGTCTTCGGCGGTGCCGCGGGCGCCATCTCCTGCCTCCAAGACCTGGACGTCTTGGCTCTGCGGCTAGATTTGGCCAGGGCCAAAGCCGAAGAGGCCGACGCGGCCTCGCGTGTGGCTTGCGGAGCGAGCAGCCCGTTGCCGCTGACCAACAAGACTTTCGGAGTGGTTTGCGACCCGATTGAGCAGCAGGCCTACGCCTTGACGGGCGCTGCCCTGGAGGGCTTTTACCGACAGGTCGGCACCGGCCACCTGGTTGAGCAGTTGGCGGAGCTGTCCCGTCGGGTGCTGGCGGCGCAAACCGCCTACCAGCAGGCGGAGGAAGAGGCGGAGACGATGTTCGCCTCAATCCGCCATCCGGGCTTCAGCCTGGCCGATTGGATGCTGCCCTGGCCGTTCTCGGTGCTTGGGCGACTGGGCGGCTTGGCCATCAACGTGGCGCTGGACGCCGCCGGCCGTCTGATCATCAATGGCGAGCCCCCGTCCTGGGCCGAGCTGCTGCGCTCGCACCATGAGGAGGTGCGCGGGGTCCTGGGTGCCGCCCTAAGCCCAACGCCGCTGTTCAGGACGCCATCGACCACCGAGGTGACCAGGGGAATCACCGGCGTGGCCACCATGGCCTACGGGCCGGGCCTGGATGTGACCATCACGCGGGGCAAAACCAAGCGGGACCGTCCGCCAACCGGGGTGGAGAGCCTGATCTGGCGCATCGCCGGCCTGGCGGACAACGACAAGTCCGACAGTCAGATCGGCGTCACCAAGGTCACCGCCCCCGACGGCTCGGTCAGCTGGCTGGTGTCGGTTCCGGGGACGCAGTCAATGAGCTTGGGTTCCGACCCCAACGCCAGCGACATGGGGACCAACGTTCGGGCGGTCCCGGGCGACGTCAACGCCATGGGCTTGGCGGCCGCCGCCGCGATGATCGACGCGGGGATTAAGAAAGGCGAGCCGGTGGTGCTGAGCGGCCACTCCCAAGGCGGGATTGTGTCCGCGGCTTTGGCCGCCGACCCGGCCTTCGCCGAGCAGTTCTCGGTGGCGGCCGTTCTGACGCTCGGGTCGCCGGTCTCCCAGTTGAAACACTCCGGCTCGGCCCAATGGCTGTCGCTGGAGCACACCCAGGACATCATTCCCACGCTGTCCGGCGGCGGCAATCCGCGCGGCCCCAACCAGACCACAATTGTCCGCGACGTCAGCGGGGTCACCGACCCCGCGATTCGGGACGACGACATCCTGTGGGCCCACCATTTGCCGATCTACGCCGACACGGCCAAGCAGGTGGACCAGTCCGGGGACGGTTCGATCGAGGCCTGGCGGGAGGCGGCCAGCCCGGTCTTCGACCCGAAGGCCAAAGTGGAGACCACCGTCTACCAGGTCAAGCGCGACCTGCCCGCCTCTTGACCGGCGCCGACAGGATCGCGGTGACCAGCGCCAGGATCAGGCCGGCGCCGATCGCCGTCCCGAACGAGTCGATTTCAAGGCCAAAGCTGGTCAGCGAGGTTATCCAAGACACCAACTCCAACATGGCGGCGTTCAGAATCAGCGCGAACAGCCCCAGCGTGAGGATGTACAGGGGCAGGGACAGCACCTTGAGCAGCGGCTTCACCACCGCGTTGACCACCGCCAAGACAAACCCGATCACCAGGTAGCAGACAACCTGGGCCAGGATCGACTCGGGGTCTGGCACCAGGCGCATCGAGTCCCAAAGCCCGTCCACGATCCAAAGGCCCACGGCGTTGATGACGATCCGCCACCCGAATGGAACCATGGGCCGATCATCCCATCCTTCGCGCCGGCGCGCCGGGCGGGGGCCGTCCGGTTGATAGCTTGAGACCACCAGTCGATCATCCCATTCAGGCGCGGGACCCGCGTCGCGGACGCCCGTCCAGCCCCGGCCGTGGAAACATTGAAGGCATGACCAAAGTTCCGATTCGTCCCGCCGTCGCCGCGTTGCCGGCCTATCAGCCGGGCGCCCGGCCCTCCGGCCGGCTGGTCTACAAGCTTTCGTCGAACGAGTCGCCCTATCCGCCGCTGCCCGGAGTGATAGCCGCCGTGGCGGATTCGGCGGTCGACCTCAACCGGTATCCCACCATGTTGGCGGACGAACTGGTTGGCGCCGTGGCTCGTTTCCACGACTTGGAGCCCGGCCAGGTGGCGGTCGGGGCCGGATCCGTCTCCGTCCTGGCGCACATTCTGGCCGCCGTGGCCGGCGAATCGGACCGGGTCGCCTACCCGTGGCGCTCCTTCGAGGCCTACCCGATCCTGACCGGCGTCACCGGCGCCCAATCCGTCCAGGTCCCGCTGGGCGCGGGCGGCCGCCTCGACCTGACGGCATTGGCCAAGGCCGTCGATGAGAGCACGCGGGCCGTTCTGGTTTGCTCGCCCAACAACCCCACCGGGCCGGCCGTCCGCCAGGACGAGTTCGACGCCTTCATGGCGTCAGTGCCGGACAGTTTGCTGGTGGTCCTAGACGAGGCGTACGTGGAGTTCGTGACGGACCCGGAGGCGGTGGACGGCATCGGCGGCTTGGCCAAACACCCCAACCTGGTGGTGTTGCGGACTTTCTCGAAGGCTTATGGGCTGGCCGGGCTGCGGGTCGGCTACGCGCTGGGACGGCCGCGCGTGATCGAGGCGATCCGGGCCGTGACAACGCCGTTCTCGGTTTCGGCGATGGCGGAGCTGGCCGCGATCACGTCGTTGCAACTGCAAGACGAAATGCGCCGAAGGGTGGCCGAGGTGGTGGCCCGCCGCGCGTTCATGTACGAGGGCCTGGTCGCGCAAGGCTGGGACCTGCCGGAGCCCCAAGGCAACTTCGTGTGGCTTGACCTGGGCGTGGACTCGGCGCCTTTCGCCGACGCGTGCCGGCGGGCGGGCGTGCTGGTGCGGCCCTTCCCCGACCAGGGCGTGCGCGTTTCGGTGGGCGAGCAAGAAGGCGCGGAACGCTTCCTTGAGGTGGCCTCGACCTGGGTGTAGGCGGCTAAGCGCCGTCCGGGACCGCGCCCTGCCGCCGGCGGCTCCCCGCTCCGGGGTGCCCCCGCGAGCTTCGCGGCGGCGCTTCGTGCGGTTCTTTTTCCGCGAGCGGGGCAGGTGCCCGCTCTCCGGCCCCGCCGACTGAAAAAAGGGCACGCGCCCCCACCCCCGACCGGGCGGAGACAACGTCAAGCGCCGTTTCCGCCCGGCCTTGTGTTGGCGATGCGGGAAGGACCGCCGGCAGATTCTCGCGACCGTGCAAGTCACGTACAATCGAAACATGTCGCCAGTGAGCGCCCGAACAAGCCGCTTCGAAGGTCGATTGGATCCAGAGTCTGATGAGGCCATCACCAAGGCGGCGAGGATAGTTGGCCAGTCCAAGGGCGCCTTCATGGTGGCTGCGGCACGCGCCGAGGCAGACCGCGTGTTAGGCCGGGCAGATGTCACGCTGATGCCCGCAGAGCAATTCGACGCCCTGGTGGCGGCACTGGATGATCCGGGTCCCGTTCCGGAAGCGTTGGAGCGGGCCTTGAGGCGGCCGCATCGGGTTGTCCAGCGGTGACAGCCTGGGTTTCTGAACGCGTCAACCGGGGTCACGAACTCGATTCCTTCGATTGCGGCGTCACGGCGCTCAACGCGTGGCTCCGGCGGGACGCGCTTCGGGCCGACAGGCAGAACACGGCCCGGACCTATGTGTGGACCCAAGAGAACTCGACCATCGTTCGCGCCTACTACGCGATCGCTCCGACCACAGTTCGCAAGACCGGCGTGCCGCGGTCCGTCAGAGGCGGCCACACGAACCTGCCCTCCTACTTGCTGGCGCGACTGGCGTTGGACCAGTCGCTGCAGGGGCGCGGCTTGGGCGCGGCTCTGCTATTGGATGCCCTCCGGAGAGTCGACGGCGCGGTCGCCCAGGCCGGTGGCCGACTGCTGGTGGTGGACGCCGCCAGCGCGGCCGCCGCAGACCTTTGCCGGCACTTTGGGTTCGTCCAGATTGGCGATTCCAACCGCTGCCACCTGCGTGCCAGCGTCATCCGAATGCTGTTGGCCCAGAGCCCCTGAAGTCCGCCACGGCTCCTCGCGGCGAGCGGTTCGCCAGCCGTTGTCGTGGCGGCCAGTACCTACCGGTCGGGTTGGGGCGCCTTCGCGGCGGGTCGCCAGGCGGTCTTGCGTATCCATGTCCAGGTGACGCCCGAGCCGATTAGGACCGGGCCCGCGCCGCCCACCAGAGGCCGGCCGTTTGACAGGGCGAGCAAGAGCGTTCCGCCCCCGGCGCACAGCGCGCCAATCCCGAACAGCTTGGACAGCCCAGCCTTGGCGCCGCGCGCCACCAGCAGCGCCGCGGCGAACGAGCCGACCGCCAGCGTTCCGAGCATGACCCCGGCTTCCCGAGGGCTCAGCCCGAACTCGTGCGTGAACAGCGAATACGAGAGCAGGAGCACGGTGGACAACGCCAGTGTCGCGAACACGTCCACGACCAGGAGCGCCTCGAACACGGGCACGCGGAAAATGACCAACCCGGCCACGACCGGGGAGGCGACGGACGCGACCGACCGCACGGACGAGTCGAGTCCGGCGAACCGGATCAGCCCGGCCTCGTCCCGTCTGAACGCCTCGGCACGAAGCGCTGTCGGCCCTCACTTAGGGTCGGGTGTCGTGTCCCCAGGTTGTTCATGGATCGCCGTAACCCGGTTGGCCCATGGGCGGTGTGGGGCTGGTCTCCCGGAAGCTGACGCCGGCTGGTGAGTGGCAGAGCGTCGCGGTTCACGGTAAGACAGACTGCATGATGAGCAGGCGCGGCAAGAATCCACCCGCTGTACCCAAGTCGGGAGTGGACGGTTCGCTCACGCCCCACAAATGGCTGCTCGCCGGGGCCATAGCGACTGCGCTGGTCGGCCTGGGCGTCGCAGGCGGTGTGTTCTTCGCGCTCCGGTGGGCCTTCCCCTCCCCGGTTGGAGTTAGTGCCGACGAGTGGCTCTACAACCTGGTGAGATCGACCATTGCCGCAGTCGGGGTGCTGACTGGGGGCGGGGCGGCGTTCATCGCCTATCGGCGCCAGCGCTCTATTGAAGCTCAGAACAAACTCGACCAAGCGCAGAACCGAATTGACCAAACTCGATCGGAAACCGACCGGTATGCCCGCGCGGTCGACCAACTCGGCAACCCTGCCGCCGCGATCCGACTGGGCGGTATCTACGCCCTGGAGCACCTGGCGAAAGACTCGACGCCGAATCAGCAGATGATCGTGGAGGTACTTGCTGGCTTTACGCGCAACCGCATGGCGGAAACTGCGGAAACCCATTGGCAAAGGGAGGATGTGTCAAATGGCCCAATCACAGCCTGCTGCGAACCGACCCACGAAGCACTTGCGAGAATCCCAACGGACGTCAAAGCGGCCCTTACTGTCCTCTCGCGTCTGGCCAGCAAACGCGGCGCACCCCCGGGTGATTTGAGCCACGTCAGTCTGTCAAGAGCCGACCTGCCCGAGTTCACGATCGCGAATTTGAACCTATTCGGTGCGGACTTGCGTGAAGCGAACCTGCGCGGGGCGGACCTTTCCCGATCAAGTCTCCGCAATGCCAACCTGATGCGTGCGGATCTGTCCCACGCGTGTTTGGGCGGCGCGGACTTGTCGCGCGCTGATGCGGGTGGGGCGAACCTGCGCGAAGCGGACTTACGTGAGGCAGACCTGCGCGAAGCGGATCTGCACGGAACGGACCTGCGGCGTGCGAAGTGTTCCCGCGCCAACATGAGCGGTGCGGGCCTGGGCGGCGCGAATCTGGCCCGGGCGGACCTGGCCGGGACGGACCTGACCGGCGTAAGCTTGCGCGGCGCAAGACTTCACCAGGCGGATCTGACCGGCGCGGATCTTCGTGGCGCGAACCTCACACAGGCGGATCTCGCTGACGCGGTTTTGGCTAACGCCGACTTTGCCGGTGCGGATATGGCCGGTGCAAACTTGGCGCGGGTGGCGCTATCTGGGGAGCAGGCGGCGTATGCGCGCACGCGACATGCCTTAAACGTGTTGGATGACGCCGAATCCCTTCCCGGCCCCACGGTTCCCGCGAAACAACGAGCAACCGATTGACGCAAGACAAGTCGGGCTTTGCCCGCGGACAGCCGTCGCTGTGTCATCTGCCTTGGGGGCTTTGCCTTGCTGGCGCTGTTTCCCCGCTACACGGCCGCAGTTCGCCGCTCCGTTGATCGCCCACCGACGCCCGCGGTCGGTCGGCGGCCTGCTGAGCAGGAACCGGCCTGATCTCCGGCGCTCCCGCTTCGGCGTGCCCGGCACTCTTGGTTGCGGCGCTGGCGGCAAGACGGGTTTGATTGTGCTCGTGGAAAAGGTGTTGATCTTGCCGGGGATCGGGGCTTCGTGTCTTGAGCCGGCGGATGGACGGTGGCGTTTCGGTCCTGGTCTGCCGGCGGGAGCGGTGATCAGCCCGGACCGTCTAGCGCTGGCCGATGACAACCCGCTCCAACCGGTCGGAGTCCTCAATCGGTGCATCGGCGTGCAGCATTTGGCCGTTGTGCCGGGCTACGATCTGCTGGCGCGGAGGATGAGCAAAGCAGGGGTTGCTGGGCGGGCTACTGTGGCCAAGGGTCCGAACCCCGCCGACGATTTCGACCGGCAAGCGCAGGTGATTATTGTCCCGTACGATTTCCGGCGCTCAAACGCCGAGTCGGCCCGATGGCTGGCGCGAGTTGTGAACGAGTGCCTTTCGAGCGAGGACCATGTCACAGTGGTGGCTCATTCGATGGGGGGCTTGGTGGCCAGCTATTGGTTTGCGGTGCTTGGCGGTTGGCGGCGTTGCCGCAGCCTGATCACGGTCGGCACACCTCATCGGGGCGCTCCCAAAGCGCTCGATTGGCTGGTCAACCCGACGCGGTCGCCACTGCGCCGACCGGCCGTAACAGAGGTTTTCCGGACCTGGGACTCAATGTGGGAACTGCTGCCGGACTATCCCATGTTGGAGTCTGACGGACAGTGGCGGATTCCGGCCGAGGTGCCGAATATCGACGACTTGACATTCGATGGTTTCGGGCGGCGGGCGCGGCGGGCGTTGAAGTTTCATCGGATGCTTGACAGCGCCTGGCGGGACTTGGACCTTGAACAGCAGCGCAAGCTCACTTGTCTGCTGGGGTTTGGGCACGCGACGCCTTCGTCGGCGGGCGTACGTGGATCGGGCGGCCGATTGAGGCTGGCGATTTCCAATCAACCGCCTCCCGCGCAAGTCGACGGTCCTGTGCTTCACGGCGGGGACCACACCGTCCCGCATTACTCATCTTGGATAGAGGTCGACCAGGTGATGCCTGAGACCTTGCCGGACCGACATGCGCCCCTTTGGAACACATCGGCGGTCGCCTCGAAGGCCTTGGCGCCTCTCGTCCCCCGGCTCGGGCATGTTCGCGGCGAGCCGGCGGCCCGGCCGGGGTGGGTGTTGGATACCGACCTACCGGATGAGCTGCCGTTGGGTCAGGCCCAACAAATCCGCGCCAAGGTTGGCCGCAGTTCGCATTGTTCGAGCGGCGGTGTGGCGCCACTCGGGTCTGGTAACCCCAGCGAAAAAGCGGAAGGACTGGAAGGATCTGCCGCGCAACTGGAAATATGTCGTGTGAATCCGGCGTCCCAGCCGTGCATCGTCAACCTGTGCGCCGACGGTCAGGGTCGTTGGAGAGGCGAGTTTCCCGCGCTGCGTGACGAGGGTGTCTACTTGGTCACCTGCCGCGTCGCTGCGGGGAGTAACCTGATCGAAGACACGCAACTGGTGGTCGCCATTCCCGCGCCCGAATAGCAGCGGGATCTGCGGTGCCAGCGCATCATCACAGCCCCAAGATCAGAGCGGAGCACCGGCCCCATGAACGCTTCGGATTCCACGCACGGGAGCGGCGCTTGGCCGCCTTGGAACCCTGACCACCCGCTCGACCTTGCGCGTTACGTGTCACCTGTCACCGTGCGCAGCTTGGCCGGCGCTGCCCGAGCCGGGCGCGCAGGCCTGCCCGGGAGCGAGCAAGGCAGCGCACGACTAGACCGGGCGCGGGAATGCTTCGACGGCTTGCGATCAGTCGAGATTCGCTACGCTGATGAGCGTTTTCGGGTCGATTCCCGCCAAGACATAGCGACGCCGTGGGAATTGCTGCACGCGCTGAAGCGAGGCAACTGCCTCGACGTGTCGCTGATCTACGCGGCTGCCTGCCTGGACGCCCGGCTACACCCCTGGCTGGTGGTGGTTGAATCCGCTGACCAGGACGCTCAGCACGCCTTGGTGCTGGTTGACCTCCTGGCGGACTGGCCACCGAATGAGATTGAATGGGTTGAACGGGCCGATCGCTTGGTATTGGATGAGCCGCCTGCTGGCCTACTCGAACAAGTCCGCTCCCAGCCTGGCGCGGTCATGGCCCGTTGGCTGCCGGTCGATGTGGCCACCATGCTGCGCCGTCGGGGCGCTGAAGGCCAGTCCGGGGACTTCGAGCGTGCGGTGGAGCGGGGCCGGGAGTACCTAAATGAAGGTTGGCGCTGGTTGTCGGGCGTCGACATCGGGCGCGGCTTTGACCCTGAACAGTGCCACCTCAATGTCGAACCCCCGGCTCGATCACCGATCGAAGCGCCTTACCGGGAAACGGAGCAGTTCAGCCGCTGGGTGGAGCGCGGAGACCTCAGGCTGTTCGACCCGCGGCGACCGCTGGTGCCGTTTGTCGACCGGCCCGAATACGGCACGCTGCGGGATTTCTTCGCCGAGCCGGCCGAGGCGGACAAATCGTTGCTTCGCGTGGCGGTGCTTTACGGGCCGGGCGGCGCAGGGAAGACCCGGCTGGCCTCGGAACTGGCGGACGATCTGAGCCGGTGCGGCTGGCTGACGGGATTCGCGCGCGAAGACTCCGCCATTGAGCAGCGCGAATGGCTCTCCTGGACTACGGCGAACCTCCTGGTCGTGGTGGACTACGCGGAGGCCTCGGACGTGCTGAGCGGCTCGGGGCGCTCTCTAGTGGCTATCCTGGGCGAACGACCTGTCGGCACCCGCACATGCGTCTTGCTGACGTCTCGTCATCATTCAGACAACTTTCAGGCGACAGCCGAGTGGTGGGACACAATCCGCAAGTCGCTTACGGAGACCCCGGCGGCCACCCCCATGTCGGTTCCTTTGCCAGCCCGTCTGAGTTCACACCGTTCGCTGTTCCGACGTGCGCTGAGGGCCTTCGCGGGCCAGGGAGGCGCTTCTGACCGTCAGTGGGAAGTCGACCCGGGATGGTCGGCTCTGGAAATCATGCTGGCAGCTTGGGCCGCGAGCCGCCCGGATGCGCCAGCCGCCCGCCCATCGCGTTCCGAGTTGTATGACACGGTGATCGACCACGAATTGGAGTACTGGCGGCGAACGCTGGACACTACCTTTGACTTGCGAGTCCCGATCGGTTTGCTCAGGGAAGTCGCCGCCTGCATCGCGTTGACGGCACCCAAAACGAGCCGCCTGCGGTTCCTCCTTGAATCCTGCACCGCCCTGCGCGGGCAGGCAGTGGTGGAGCGCAAACTGGCGGTGGCCTCCGCCATGGACGCGCTGCTGACAGAGCAGGCGGGCGGGGAACACGGGAAACCCGAGTTGGCGCAGTGCTCGTGGCGTGGACCAGCCCTCGGCTCGGACACCTCCGGTCTTTCCATCCGCCCCGATCGTGTGGCTGAACGCCTCGCCCTGGACGTGTTCTACGCCGACCTTCAACAGGACCGGACGGGCTCTGCGGGCGAAGACAGCGAGCCGCTGATCACCCGGCTGCTCGCTCGAACCAATGACGCTGAGCGGTCAACCGCCTTGATGACGATCCACCGCATGGCCGAATCAGACTCAGTCGCCGCCGCCCGCCTAGCCCAGGCTGTCTTGGCCACCGACCCAGGCCGCTGGCGAGAAGCCTTCGAAATCGCGTTACAAGCCGGTGGTCCCTTCGCGTCGGCGTTGGAGCGCGTCGCCACGGACAGCCCGGACCAGCTTCCGATGGAGCAAATCGCGAACGAGATTCCCCAGGGCCATGCCTACCTGCGTCAGTTGGCCCTACTCGGCCACATGGCGGCCAACCGCGACGAAAGGGAATATGACGACGCTCGCCGCGCGAAAGCCAGCCTTGAACGTGCGGTGCGGCTAGCCGACGTCGGCTCACGTACAGAAGCGGTACAGGTGGCCCGCGAGGCGCGTGACCTGTATGCCCGGTTGGCCGAGGCGAACCCGGCGGCGTTCTTGCCGAACTTGGTTGACGTCACTTGCAACTGGATGCGAATGCTCGGCGGTGACCTTTCGCTGGTCAACATGGGGGCCCTCATGGGCGGCCTAGCTCCCGGACCGGCTGCCGAATTGTTGGTGCTTTGCGGCGCCAGGTTTGCGGATTCTGGCTCACGCACCACTGTCAGCTGGGGTTTTCTTAGCCTGGCCATTGATTTAGCATCCCGCGAAGCGGACCCGATGTGGGCGGCCCGGTCACGCCAGGTTGTCAGGGCGGTCTCCAGCCAACTCCGCCTTGATCCATCCTCAATCGCTCCAGACGATCCGCCGGCCTGGCTGGTCGCCACGATTGACGAGCGGACAGTGGCCGCCTTGGAAGCTTGGGCAAGCGAGGCGACCTGGAGCCGCCGGGCGGAACTGATCCTCGACCAGGCCGGTCCTGTTTTCAACGATGCCGCGACGCTCGAGGCGTTGAGCCAGCTCCACCCTGACCAGCGGTGGCTTGAGGCGCTCATCGCGCTCAAGCAGCCCTTCGAAGAAGGCAGCCTTCGGGAGACGCTCAAGGGATTGGTTGAACAAGAAGCGGCCGTCGCGTTGCTTAATGGCTGGTTCAGGACGGAGTCTTGGGCTGACTCCGAAGAGTACTTGAAGCGCCATCGGCAGGAACTCGACTCGCCGACCGCCCGGCGTGTGCTGGCCGAACTCGCGAGCAACCACACTGATGAACCGTCGCGGATCACGCTGGAAGCCACTCGCCATTTGGGTATCTTGACGCTGCTGGACGCGGGTGTAGCCGCAGCCGATGTGTATGACATGGTCGAAGACCGATCGACCGCATCAGACCGTGCCATGAACGCCCTTCGGCAAGCCGACGGCGGCATGTTGGTCGCTATCGTTATGGCGGCGCCGGCCGTCGGCGTTCCGGGGACGCTGACCGGCGCACTTCTGCCGCTCGCGTTTACCTGGTTGTTGCCCGGCGATGGACACGAAACAGACGATGAGGCAGAGACTCCTGGCGGTCCCCGCTTGACACCGGAAGCGATCGCGGAAACGATCAGACCCGACCGCGCGCCTATCGCGATCTCCACCTTGAGGCACCTGATCAAAGCGAGACCGGACCTGGCCCCAAGGATCGAGCCCTACGTCGCCGCATTGGTCGGCGCAAGCGTGGAGCCAGTCAGTGAATGAGCCACAATCATCGGCTCCTGTAGGTAGTTCCGGGCGGTCAGCCCTCAGGCCTGAAAGGAGAGCACCCCAATCCGAACCGACGGCCCTCCCCGTCTCCCAAGGGCCGGGCGGCCGGTTTTTTGCGCATGCGCTCCATGAGATTGACTTTGACCTTCTGCCGCTCTATGGCACCACACTCAAGGCCGCGCTTCGGAAGCTCCCTCCTGCGAAACCGGCCCTGACCCCCGTGCCGATCAAGCCCATAGGGCTGACGCCCGCCCCAATAGACCCTTGGGACAGCGGTACCCGCCCGGCAAGTCCTCGCGCAGAACCGCGCGTGGAGTCCGAGCGCATTCGCATCACGTCGTCATATCTCATCAACAGTTCCGGCGCGACCCAATCTCCCCAAAGCCACGAGTTCGTCGCAGTACCACCGGTCGCGACACCGTTCGCTGACACGTCCTGCCTGATCGTGAGCGGCCACATAACCTGGATGGCCGCCACCTTTTCGCGGAAGCGGCCCAAGCAGCCTGTTGCCAAGTGGAGTCAATCTCTCCGGGCAACGCCCAATACTCTCAGGGCCATCCACAGGCATCCGTGCAGGCGGAATCGCGATAGCGCGGTGAAAAGGGGATTGTGCTATCGACTCGGCGAATCAACGGTCCCAACCAACCAAACAGGCGCCCGAGACATCACAGTGCGCGCCTGAAGGGATTCGAACCCCCAACCTTCTGATCCGTAGTCAGATGCTCTATCCGTTGAGCTACAGGCGCATTTGGCCCTTCGGGGGGAAGGGCCGAGGGGACAGTCTACCTGGCGCCTTGACCACGGGCAAACGGACGGCGGGCGGCACCCGTGCCAATGCGCGTGACGGGGACGACATCCACCGGACCCTCGAGGTCGGCGAAATCGTCTGGATTGGTTGTGTCCAGGGGCAGACCGCGCACCCCGGCGGCCAGAGATCAAAGGTCGGTCGGGTCGATCGGGAAGGCGTCCGCGTCCAGGACCTCGCCGCCCACCGTGTGGTGGATGACGCGGGCCAGGGAAGCCAGCAGGTTCGCCATCTGGGACCGGGTGCGGCAGTGGTCGGCGGGCGGGAACTCCATCAACAAGTGCTTTGGTTCGTCCGGGATCCAGCGGACGGTGTAGGCGACGGCGCCCTCGGCGGCCCAGGCGACCCCCCGCAGCGCCAGCGGCGGCGGGTCAACGCCCGCGATCTCGATCACCAGGCCGCCAGCCGGGCCGAGGTCCGCCGCGAGGGCGTACCGGTCCAGGCTGGGCGGCTCCGCCAACGCGGCCTGGTCGCGTCGGTCGGCGCGTTCGTGCAATTCGGCGCGGCGGGAAGCGGACAATTCGCCCGCCCCCCCGGCCGTAGAGGGTTCAGACCAGTCGTCGTAGGAGTCGCCGGATTCGGCGGGAGGCGCCACGGGCGCGAAGTCGTGCCAGTTGATCGCCAGGTCGAACAACGGAACAACCGAGCGGGCGGTGGCCAAGGCGGCATCGGGCTCCAGCCAGAGCGGCGAGAAGACCGTCAAATCGAGGGCGCCGTCCGGCACGGGCGCCACCATCAGACCGGAGTCGTGGAAGCGGACCACGCCGCCCAGTCGGCGGGCGACGGCGACCAGGAACTCGACCACCCGCCGCTCCTCGCGCACGGGGAGCCCGCCGGGGAAGGCGCGGGAGATGCCCGTGGGGTCAAGCGAGCCGGGGAAGGGCCGGTCGCCGCGCTCTGTCAGGGTTGTGGCCATCCAGGCCTGGTTGAGGCCCCGAGGCAGGCCCAGCGACGGCGCCAGGCCGGCGCCAACCGTGTACGGGCCGAACAGCGACGAATACCTCGACAAGGTGATTTCCCCCATCGCCTGTTCCACCGCCCGCCAGCGGGTCGCGGCCAAGATGGCGATCTCGCTGGCGTTGATGTCCGGCGCCAAGACCAGCAGGTGGTGGGTCTGGGCGAGGGCGCTGGTCAGGTTCTGGGGCATGGTCGGCTCAGATGGCGGTCCGGTGGAAGTTCAAATGCGAACGGGACGGTGTTGGCCCCCGCTGCCCCTGGTAGCGCGATCCGGTCGCGCCCGAACCGTAGGGGTGCAGCGCCGGGCTGGACAATTCGAAAAAGCACATTTGCCCAATCTTCATGCCCGGCCAGAGCTTTATCGGCAGGGTCGACACGTTCGACAACTCCAAAGTGACATGTCCCTGGAAGCCGGGGTCGATGAACCCGGCGGTCGAATGCGTCAGCAAACCGAGACGCCCCAGCGAGCTTTTCCCCTCCAGCCGCGCGGCGACCCGGTCCGCCAAACGCACCTGTTCGTAGGTCGAGCCGAGCACGAATTCGCCGGGATGCAAGATGAACGGCTCGTTGGGGGGCACGTCGAATGAGCGCGTCAGTTCGGGTTGCTCCTCCGCCGGGTCGATCACGGCGCAGCGGTGATTGTCGAACAGGAGGAAGTACCGGTCGAGGCGCACATCGATGGAGCTCGGCTGGATCATCGCCGCGTCGAACGGATCCAGGCTGATTTGCCCGGATTCGATTTGGGCCGCGATGTCGCGGTCGGAAAGCAGCACCCCCCAATCCTAACGGGCCGGACCAGCCTGTCGGGTGAGGGGTCCGCCGCCGCGCCCGATGCCGTCCGCCCGCCCCCCAGCCTCATCCCCGCCGCGCTGGGCGTGCGGGGGCGACCAGGCCACCCGGTCCGGGACGCGCCGCGAATTGAGCGGCCGGCCGCTTGGCGAAATAGTGAAATAACGCCACATCGATTTATCGAAATATCCGCATATCGCAATTGGGGCGGAATTAGGCTAGCCAAACCTCTGCTTATGAAAATGGCGTCATCCGCAGGCCGCGCTTGCATTGCGGGAGAAATCGTTGTATCACTTAATCAAACGCCAATATCAAAGCCAACAAGCAATTGGAAAAGGAGCGAACCATGATGACGCTTGATGAACTGTCGAAGGTTTCGGAATGCTCGGTCGCGGGCTGCGCCTACAACGAGGCGGACGCCTGCCACGCTGGCGCGGTCACCATAGCTGGCCCGCAGGGCGAGGCGGGCTGCGCCACCTTCATCCCGCTGACCATTAAGGGCGGCTTCGGCGACGCGGTCGCCGCGGTGGGCGCCTGCCAGCACTTCGAGTGCACCTACAACAGCGAACTCGAATGCGGCGCCCCGGCCATCCAGGTCGGCCTGCGCGGCGCGGCCAGCGCCGACTGCCTGACCTACGCGGCCGCCTGACGAACGGAAAAGAAATGGGGACGGTGCCTATTTCGCTCGCGAAATAGGCACCGTCCCCATTTCTGTCAGATCGGGTTGGTGGGCTGGTCCACGTCCGACCCGACCAGGTATGACACGTACGTGCCGACCGTCAGGAAGGCCGGGAAGTCGTCGTCAATGGCGACGGCCTTGAACGCCTCGGTGGCCTCCTGGTAGCGGTTGCCGGGGAACTTCTCGAAATCGTCCACGATCTCCTTGACCAGAGATTCGACCCGCTCGCGGGTGATCGGGGAGCCCGAATCGGTGGTGGCGCCCGCCGCGATCCACTGCCAAATCTGCGAACGCGAGATCTCGGCCGTGGCCACGTCCTCCATCAAATTGTCGATGGCGGCCGCCCCGTTTCCGCGCAGCCAGTTCTCCATGTACCGGATGCCGACCGAGATGTTGGTCCGAAGCCCCCGCGAGGTGATGGTGGCCCCGGCCCGGCGCGCCGAGTCGACGTCCAGCAAATCCGCTTCGGAAACCTTCACGTCCGAACGCTGGCGCGAAATTTGATTCGGCGCCGAGCCCAACACGTTGTCAAACTCCTCCTGCGCGATCGCGATGAGGTCGGGGTGCGCCACCCAAGTGCCGTCAAACCCGTCCGTGGCCTCCCGCAGTTTGTCCTTGCGGACCTGCTCGAACGCCTGCTCGGTCACCTCCGGGTCGCGCCGGTTCGGGATGAACGCGCTCATCCCGCCCATAGCGGACGCCCCGCGCTGGTGGCACGTCTTGACCAGCAACTCGGTGTACGCCCGCATGAACGGCTGGGTCATTGTGACCTGGGCGCGGTCTGGCAGGACGTACTTGACCCCCTTGTTGCGCAGGGTCTTGATGATTGAGAACTGGTAGTCCCAGCGCCCGGCGTTCAACCCGGCGGAATGGGTCCGCAGTTCGTAAAGGATCTCATCCATCTCGAACGCCGCCGGCAGGGTCTCGATCAGCACGGTCGCGCGGATGGTGCCCCGCTCAATGCCGATGAAATCCTGGGCGAAGTTGAAGATGTCGTTCCAGAGCCGTGCCTCCTTGTGGGACTGGAGCTTCGGCAGGTAGAAGTACGGCCCACGGCCGCGCGCGAGCAGTTCCTTGGCGTTGTGGAAGAAGTACAGGCCGAAGTCCACCAACGCTCCCGGAACCGACTGGGAGAACCCGTTCGGCGCGAAGTAGCGCAGGTGCTTCTCCAACAGGTGCCAGCCGCGCGGGCGGGCCACAATGGTCGGCAGTTCCTTGATGTCCGGCGACTTGACCTCATAGGCCTTGCCCTCCGGGCTGACGTAGTGCAGTTCGCCCCGGATCGCGTCCTTCAGCGAAAGCTGGCCCTCGACCACGTTCCGCCAGGTCGGGGAGAGCGCGTCCTCGAAATCGGCCAGCCAGACCTTGGCCCCCGAATTCAAGGCGTTGACGGTCATCTTGGGGTCGGTCGGCCCGGTGATCTCCACCCGGCGGTCCTCCAACCCGGGCGCCAAAGGTGCCACCTGCCAAGTCAAGTCGCCCCGGATGGCTTCGGTCTCCGCCAGGAACTTCGGCATGGCGCCGCCGTCAATCGCGTCCTGGAACGCCTGGCGGCGCTCCAGCAGCTCGAGCCGCCGGTACGCGAAGTTCTCGTGAAGCACCGTCAGAAAAGCCATGGCCTCGGGGGTCAGGATCTCGTCATACCGCTGTCCGAGCGCCCCCTTGACCTCAATGTGTCCGCGCGGCGTGGTGTTGGTCTCGTGTGTCATTGCGGGGTTGCCTCCTTAGAAAGCAAAAGATGTGTGTGTTCGTCAAACCGTTGTTGAGCGCCGCCGCCAAAGTGACCAAGAACCGTTCGGGGGTGCTCCGGTGAACCCAGATGCACGGCATCGGACAAAGTGCGTAGGTGCCTTGAAGGCCCGTGCGTAACCCCTTGATGGTAACAAGACGGGTTGCGCACGGGCCTTGTCCCGAAGGACCGCTGCGGCGTTCGGGTCAGAACTGCGCGGCCTCGGTCGAACCGCTCAGAGCCGTGGTGGCGGACTGCGGGTTCAGGGTGGTGGCGATCTTGTCGAAGTAGCCGGTGCCGACCTCGCGCTGGTGGCGCGTGGCGGTGTAGCCGCGGGACTCCGCCTCGAACTCCTTGGTCTGGAGCTCAACATAGGCGGTCATGCCGCGGTCGCGGTAGCCGTCCGCCAGGTCGAACATGGCGTAGTTGAGGGCGTGGAAGCCGGCCAGCGTGATGAACTGGAACTTGTAGCCCATGGCGCCCAGTTCGCGCTGGAACTTGGCGATCGTCGCGTCGTCCAACTTGGCGCGCCAGTTGAAGGACGGCGAGCAGTTGTACGCGAGCAGCTGGTTCGGGAACTCGGCGTGGATCGCCTCGGAGAACTGGCGAGCCAGCTCGAGGTCCGGCGTGGCGGTCTCAACCCACAGCAGGTCCGCGTAGGGGGCGTACGCCTTGCCGCGCGCGATGATCACGTCCAGGCCGGGAGTGGTCCGGTAGAAGCCCTCCGAGGTCCGCTCGCCGGTCAGGAACGGCTTGTCGCGATCATCCACGTCCGAGGTGATCAGGTCCGCGCCCAACGAGTCGGTCCGCGCCACTACCACGGTGGGCACGCCGGCCACGTCCGCCGCCAGGCGGGCGGCGTTGAGGGTGCGCACATGCTGTTGCGTCGGGATGAGCACCTTGCCGCCCATGTGGCCGCACTTCTTGGCCGAGGCCAGCTGGTCTTCCCAGTGCACGCCCGCCGCGCCGGCCTCGATCATGGCCTTCATGAGCTCGTAGGCGTTGAGTTCGCCGCCGAAGCCCGCCTCCGCGTCCGCCACGATTGGCGCGAACCAGTCGCGTACGGCCTTGCCCTGCTCGATGAACTCGACCTGGTCGGCCCGCTCGAGGGCGTTGTTGATGCGCCGCACGATCGCCGGGACCGAGTTGGCAGGGTAGAGCGACTGGTCCGGGTAGGTCTGCGAGGCCAGGTTCGCGTCCGCGGCGACTTGCCAGCCGGACAGGTAGATGGCCCTGAGGCCCGCCTTGACTTGCTGGACGGCCTGGTTGCCGGTCAGCGCGCCGAGCGCGTTGACGTAGCCGTCGGCGTGGATCGCCTCCCAGAGCTTCTCCGCGCCGCGCTTGGCGAGCGTGTGGTCTTCTTGGAACGAACCGCGCAGAGCGATCACGTCTTCGGCGTTGTACGTGCGCTTGACATCGGCCCAGCGGGGGTCTGTCTGCCACGAACGGGCGAGTTCGGCGGCGGTTTGGGTCTGGTCTCCGGGACGGATGGTCATGTGGTCTGCCTCTCCATTGAAGGTGTTTGCGCGGCTCCGAGCCTTTCTGCGGTGCCGCTTTTATTTGACCTTAAGATATTTCCCGGCTTGGCGCCAGCTCACCTTGGTGAAAAATGGCGGAAATTTCCAGCTCGCGGAAATTTGAGCGTAGTACCATTGGGGCATGCGTGATGCCGTCGCCAAGGCCGCCGTTTCCCCGTCCGCTGCGCCGGGCTCGGGCGGCCAGCCGGTCCCCATCCAACCCCCGCCCAAGGCGCTGCGCATGCCCAGGGACGGGATCGACCCCTTGGTGATTGGGCGGCGGATCAGATTCTTCCGGCTCCAAAAGGGGCTCAAACTGGAGGAACTGGCGGCGGTGGCGGGGCGGGCGGCATCGGGCATATCGGCGATCGAAAACGGGCTGCGGAGCCCCACGCTGGCGCAAATCGGGGCGATCGCGGCCGCGTTGGGGGTGGCCCCACGGGCCCTGTTCGACCCGAGCCCGCCCACCGAAAGGGACGCCCTCGAAATCGAATGGGAGCGGGTGCAGCGGGACCCGGCCTACGCGGCGCGCGGGCTGCCCAGGGTGAAGGTGACCCGGACGACCTCGCCGGAGGTGCTGGAGGCGCTGGTCGGATTGTCCCGCGAGCTTTACCGCGTGCGGGAGGAAAGGGTGGCCACGCCGGAGGAGGCGCGGCGCGCGAACGCCGCCTTGCGCTTGGAGATGCGGGAACAGGACGACTACTTCCCGGAGCTCGAACGGGCCGCCGCCCGGCTGCTGGACCTGGCCGGGCATGAGCCGGGCGAGCCGATGAACCAGGCCGACCTGGCCACTTTGACCGGCAAGCTGGGGTTCGAACTGCGGTTCGTGGACGATCTGCCGCAGACCACGCGGTCCGTGCTGGACACCAAGCGCCACCGGCTCTACCTGCCCCGGCAAGCGGAGGCGGTCACCGGCGACCACCGGTCTACGGTGCTGCAGGCGCTCGCCTCGCATGTGCTGGGGCACGGTGAACCGGAGGACTACATGGCGTTCCTGCGCCAGCGCGTGGAGGCGAACTACCTGGCGGGGGCGGTCTTGATGCCGGAAAGCGCGGCGGTGCTGGCGCTGGGGAGCGCCAAGGCGCGCCGTGCGCTGGGAATCGAGGAGTTCCGGGACGCGTTCACCGTCTCCTATGAGATGGCCGCCCACCGGTTCGTCAACCTGTCGACCCGGCACCTGGGGATCCGGGTGCACTTCGCCAAGGTCCACTCCTCCGGGGTGATCCACAAGTCCTATGAGAACGACGGGTCGCTGTTCCCGACCGACCCCCTAGGGGCCATCGAAGGCCAGTTCATGTGCCGCTACTGGGCGGGCAGGACCGTGTTCGAGGCGTCCCGGCCGCGAGATCGTTACTGCCAATACACCGACACCCCGCGCGGGACGTTCTGGGCCACCGCCCACTTGAAGCAAACGCGGGACGGGATCTTCTCGGTCTCAGTTGGGTGCCGCCTTGAGGACGCCAAATGGTTCGCGGGCGCGGACACGCGCGTCCGCATGCGCTCCGACTGCCCCGACCCGTCCTGCTGCGCCACGCCCCCCGCTGACCTGGCCGAAGAGTGGGAAGGCTGGGCCTGGCCGGCGGCGCGCCCGCACTCCTCGGTGCTGGCGGCCATGCCCACCGGGGCGTTCCCGGGCGTGGACCTGACGGACGTGTACGAGTTCCTAGAACGCCAATGACGCACGGGGCCGGCGGGCCGAGACGGGACCCTCCCGCCTTTCACCAGGCGCCGTCCCTATCTGGCGCAGGCCACATCATCTGCCCACATGGGCGCCGTTTCCAACAAGGCCAGCGGCGAGTTTGACCCAAGACACGATCCTGATCCGGTGGTGGATCACGAAGAGCTCGGAGGCTGTATTTGGGGCTTGAAGACCGGCCGTTGAGGCGCCAAGTGCAACTGAAATCACGATCGTGATCCGGTGGTGGATCACGAAGGGCTCGAAGGTTGCATTTGGGGCTTGGAGACGGGCCGTTGGGGGGCCAAGTGCAACTGAAATCACGATCGTGATCCGGTGGTGGATCACGAAGGGCTCGGGGGTTGCATTTGGGGCCTGAAGCGCGCCCGTTGAGGGGCCAAGTGCAACTCCAATCACGATCCTGATCCGCAGGTGGATCACGAAGAGCTCGGAGGTTGCATTTGGGGCCTGGACCGGGCCCGGACGGGGTGGATGGCGGGTCGGCGGCTTGCCGCCCGCCTACGCGGCTAGCGCGTGGTACGCGGGGATGATCGTCTCCACCAGGGCCTCGACCGCCGCGAGCGAAGCCTGGTCTGACTGGCCGGGGATGATCGACAGGTCAACTATGCCCGCGCGTTCGTAGGCGGCGAAGAGTTCCGCGAGCTCTTGGGGCGATCCGACCGCCTCATAACCGCCGTAGGGGCCGTCAACCACGCCGGTCGGCCCGGAGCCAGAACCCGCAGAACCAGCAGAACCAACAGAACCCGCCAGCCGCAGCGGCATTCTCAACGCCAGCCCCTTGCCGCCCCGTGCGTACCAATCGGCCGCCGCCGCCTCGATCTGGTCGACCGGCTTCAACTGGAGTTGCACCGGCCAGCCCCGGCGGAGCGCCTGCCTGGTGGTGGCGGGTCCTCCCGCCAGCCACAACTCCGGCGCCACCCCGTTGTGGGGAACGGGCGAAAGCCGGCCCCAGTCCGGATAGGTCGCCACCTCGGAGGAGTGCGCCCTTCCGGCGAAGGCGGCCTCAAGCGCGTCCAGCGAGGCGGCGAGCCGCCGCCCCCGCCGGTTGTAGTCCAGCCCCAGGAAAGCGAATTCGCGTTCCCACATGCCGGGCGTCAACGCCAAGACGAAGTTGCCCTCCGTCAGCTGGTCCAACGTGGCCGCCTGTTTGGCCAGCCAAGTCACGTCCCGCAGGGGCAGCACAGAGGCGCACACACCGACCCGCGCGCCGGGATGGCGCCCGGCCAGCAAAGCCAGCCAAGTGATCGGCTCCATCCCGCCGGACCAGGGCTTGAACTCCTCGACGTAAAGCAGGCCCTCGCCCAGCCAGAAGCTGTCGATCCCGCCCGCGAACGCCGCGTCCGCGACGGCCAGCATCCCGGCGCGGGTGGAGGCGAAAGGCGAGATGCCGATCCGCATCCGCCCTCCGCCCGCCACCGGCGGGCTCATCGCGGCACCGCGTGAAGGGCGTGCCGCTCCGGGATCGCGGAGCGAAGCCCCAGGCCGGTGGCCACGCGGTTGGTGTAGGCGTAATAGGCGACCAGGTTGTTCAGGGCGACAATGTCCGCATCGCCCAGTCCAACAGCGCGCAGGCCCTGGATGTCGGCCTCGGTGACGGCGCCGGGCGTGGCGGCCAGCAATCCGGTGTACCGGATGACGGCGTCCAGGCGGGAATCCCCGGTTTGCGGATCCAACGGCGTGGCGGCCGCGCGCGAAACCAAGTCCGAGTCGGCGTCAAGCTGCTCCAAGGCGAGCCGGGCGCCGGAGGCGCAATGCGGGGTGGCGTTGACCACCGACGTCACGTACACCACCAGCTTCTGCTCCAACGCGGTCAAACCGCCCAGCGAGCCTTCCACCACCTTGTACAGCCGCAGCCGTTCCAGCACCAGTTCCGGGTGCAGCGAGCCAAGCTGGGTGTATTCGGTCGGTTCGCCCAGGCGCGCCGCCTGCCAGTCGTAAGCCTCTTTCAGCGTGCCCGTGGCGTCCTCGGGGGCGATGGTCTTGACCCATGCCACCGGCCGAATTGCCGCGCTCACAGCTTCAACTCCGGGTCGATGAACTCGTTGGTGGCGAAGTCGCCCACCTTCAGGTCCTGGCTGACCTCAATGCCGTCTGCGGCCACCGCGTCGCGGTAGGTGTCGATGAACTCCGCGAACGTGTCCAGCGGCAGCGACCCGTAGGCGCCGTCCGGCCCGTTGGCGATCAACCTCTCTTCGACCAGGGTCTTGGCCGCCCAGTCGAGCAGCCCGTCGCTGAGTTCCCAGCCCGAGCCGGTGAACCCGGCGGCCGTCTCCTCGAGCGCCTTGTTGCCGGCGGACGGGTCCTTGGCGTAGTCGATCCCGGCTTGCTGGAAGATCGGCACCAGCCCCGCGAGGCATTCGCGGTTGTCCTCCAACCGGTCCGAGCGGATCGACAGCTGGTGGTACAAAGCCGGGTATTCCTCGCCCACGTTGATCCACTTCAGCGGCTTGTTCCACTCCGGCAGGTCGTTCTGATATTGGTAGATCTCGGAAGTCAGATAGCCCTGTTGGACCACGTTGCCCTCCTCGATGACGAACCGCGCCGGGTCGCCGCTGTACGAGTTGTCGATTTGCGCCTGATCCAACAGGCCCTCCGCCAACAGCACCTTCAGGTACGGCGCCGATTCGACGGTCAGGACGGTCACCCCGGCCTCTTTGATGTCCGTCAAGTTGTCGAAGTCCCAGTCTTGGTTGCCCCAATAGAGGACCAGCGGCACGCGCTGCAACGGCGTGAACACGGCGACGGTTGGGAACTCTTTGGCGTTCTCAATGGACTGTTCGGTCGAGGTCACCCCCAGCAGCACCGAATCGTCCTTGTAGAGGAGGGAGGTGGTGGATTGGAACCCGACTGCCGCCCCGCCGGAGTGGACGGCCAGGTTCACCCCCGTTTCGCCCAACGGGCCGGAGTAGGTGAAGGTGTTCGCGTCCACGTCGCCACCGGGCCCGATCAGGTGGAACAGGAAGCCGTAGTCGGCTTGCGGCCACCAGTCGATTTGCACGTCGACCGTGTCGGGGCACACGCCCTTCAAGTCGGTCGCGTAAACGCCCGCGGAGGGCCCATCGGCCGAAGCGCCGACTGCGGGCGGTGGTTCCTTCTCCGCCGAGCAAGCGGTCAGCGTCAACGCCGCGATCAGGAGGGGCGCGGCCAGAGCGGCCTTGGACATGATGTTCTCCTTTGCCTATTGGTTAGGTCGTTACTTGGGTTGGGGTAGGGGTTTTGCAAGCTAGGTGCCCGATGCCGTCCGCCCCCGCCCACGGCACCGGCTCACGTTGGGTTTCGGTACGGGCGACGAGGGAACCGCCCTTGAACACCAGCCGTTCGGGCGGCGCGAAGGCGACCAGTTCTTGGGGCGAGCGGGCGCGGGCCACCAGCAGGTCGGCGGCGGCGCCGGGCGCGGGGCCGGCCGGGCCCAGGCCCAGCGTGGACCGGGCGGCCTGGGTGACGGCGTGCAAAGCCTCGGCGATGGTCAAGTGCGCGCCCGCGACCAGCAGGGCGGCTGTTTCCAGGGGGTCGGGGCGGCCCACCAGGTTGAAGGCGTCCAGGAGGTTGTCAGCCCCGCCGGCCACGTTGACTCCGGCGTCCAGCAGGTCCCGCACGGCGGTGATGCCGCGCTGAACGGGCGAGGCGGCCTCCCGTCCTTGCAGGTAGAGGTTGGTCAACGGCAATGTCACCACGTTGACGCGGGCCTGCGCGAGCTTCGCAGCGGTCGCGGCGATCCGTTCGGGCGGTTGCAACGCCAACGAGCAGACGTGGTCCACGGTCACCGGTACGCCCAATGCGCCGGCCCGTTCGGCCACGTCCTCCAACAGGAAGTGCGCCGGGTCCAGCGTCTCGTCCAGGTGCAGGTCCAGCGGGACGCCGCCTTGCGCGGCCGTGTCCAGGATTATGGCGAGCGCCTCGCCGGGCGCCGGGTCGAAGTTCGGCGCCCCGCCGATCCCGTCCGCCCCGGCTTCGATGGCGCGCTCGATCAAACGGCGCTGGGACAGTCCGTCCCGGCCGGTGACCGGCAGCCCGAAGGAGGGGAAGACTTGCAGGTCAACCCAGGGGGCCACGGCCTTCTTGACGGCCAGAAGGCGCTCCAACGGGTCAAGCCCGGTGGCCGCCCCGGTGTCCACATGGGTCCTGAAGGCGGTCACGCCGGCGGCCAGGCCGTCCGCCAGCACGCGCAGGGCGCGTTCTTCGAGGTCGTGGTAGCGCTCGCGGGGGCCCACGGCCATCCATTTGTCGATGGCGCCGGGCAGGTCGCCGCGCGGGTTGGCAACCCTGTCTGCCGTCAGCGCCTTGTCAAGGTGGGTGTGGGGCTCCGCCAAGGCGGCCAGGACCACATAGCCGGGCAGTTCAAGCACGGTGTGGCGCCCGGCCTTCGCCGCGCCCTGGGGCGCGACCCGCTCCACCACCCCCCCGGTGATCACCACGTCGCTGGGGGCGTCCAAGAGTTGGCCCCGGACGGGCCGGACCCCGCGCAGGATCCAGTCGCGCTCGGCGTGGTCAACGCTCGCGGCAGGCGGGGTTCGAGCCGCATGCGGCCCACCTTGGGCTGGGGCTGGTGCTGCGGCGGGCGGGGTTCGAGCCGCATGCGGCCCGCTCTGGGCTGGGGCGGCGCCGCCGGGGTGAGCCGACTGCGGCTGTCCGGAGCCGACCGGCCCGCTGGCGGCGCGCGCCGGTACCGGCGACGGCTGCTCGCCGGCCGGCCCGGACGGCTTTGGGTCCCCGGGCCCGCTCATGCTTCGCGCCCCGCGCCGGCCCGCCGGCCGGTCTCATGCCACTTGCCCACCACCGCCTGCGACAGCAGGCCGAACGCCCAGAACACGGCGATCCCGAAGCTTGAGGCCAAGATCACCCCGGCGAACAACTGCGCGGAACGCAGGTGCTGGGTGTAGGCGTCCAACAGGCGCCCGATCCCGGCCTGGCCGTGCCGGAAGAAGTAGTCACCGACTATGGCGCCGGTGACGGACAGCCCGGCGGAGATCCGCCAGCCCGCCAGCACTGACGGCAGGGCGCCCGGGATCAGCAGCTTGAGGACCTTGTCGCGCCAGGAGGCGCCGTAAAGGCGGAACAGGTCGCGGTGCGCCTCGGTGGCGGACTGCAAGCCGAACAGCGTGTTGGTGATGATGGGGAAGAGCGCGATCATCACGCAGACCAGGACCCGTGAGCCGAAACCGTAGCCGAACCAGAAGCTGATCAGCGGAACCAAAGCCAGGATCGGGATGGTTTGGAGGATCACGGCCCACGGGTAGATGGACCGTTCCAGCCAGATCGCCTGGCTCATCGCCAGCGCGACGAGCGACCCGAGCACTATCGCTATGGCCAGCCCGACCACCGCGACCGATGCCGTCTGCGACAAGCCCGCCAGCAACTCGCCCCGGTTGCGGTCATCCAGGAACCCGATCCGGACCACGTCGCTGGGCGGAGGCAGGATGAACCGGCGGGCCGGGCTCATGATTTGCGTGGAGAAGTACTCCCAGAAGGCCAGCAAGACGACGGTGGTCACCACCGGCAGAGCCAGGTTCTTGGCCCGTTTGCGCAAGCGCGCGGTCCAGGGCGCGCGCCCCGCCGGCGCGGGGCCGCCGTTCTTTGGGTTCGCGTCCGGTTTGCGCCGGAGCGCGGGGGCGGCCGGGGCGCTCATGACGCGCCCGCCGTCGTGGCCTTGTGACGTAGCGCGTGGGTGACCTCTGCGACCGCCCCGGCGTAGGCCGAACTGAGCCGGAACTCCGGGTCGCGAGGTTGCGCCGCCGCCACCGGTATCTCCGCCACGATCCGCCCGGGGCGAGCCGACATCACCAGCACGCGGCTGGACAGGTACACGGCTTCCGCCACGGAGTGGGTCACGAACACGCCCGCGAAGCGTTGGCGGGCCGCCAACGCGCTCAGTTCGTCGCCCAGGTTCTGACGGGTGATCTCATCCAGCGCGGCGAACGGCTCGTCGAACAAGAAAACGTCCGGTTCGCCGGTCAGCGCGCGGGCCAGCGACACGCGCATGCGCATGCCACCGGACAGCGTGGCCGGGAGAGCCTGTTCAAAGCCGCCCAGGCCGGTCAACTCGATGGCCCAGGCGACTTTGGCGGCCCGCTCGGCCCGGGGCGCGTGGGCCAACTCGAGCCCCAAGCCGATGTTCGCCGCCACCGACCGCCACGGCAGCAAGGTCGGGTCCTGGAAGACGTAGCCGATCGAGTTGGTCGCGCTCACAATCCGGCCCGCGGTGGGACGGTCCAGTTTGGCGGCCAACCGCAGCAGGGTCGACTTCCCGCAGCCGGACGGCCCCACAATGGCGACGAACTCGCCCGGCTTGATCGTCAGCGAGGTGGGCGCCAAGGCCTCCACCCCGCCCGGGAACACCCGGCCGATCTCCTGAAAGTCCAGCACGCCGGCTTGGACGGGGGCGTCGGCGCGCCCTTCGAGTTGGGAAACCGCGGTCATGACGCACCACCCTGAATCGGCTTGTAGCGGGAACGGAGGAACAGCAGGTCGCCTGCCTTGCGCACGCTGATCAACTGTGAGACCGGGGCGGCCTCGGGCTGGAACGCCACGCCTTCCACCACCGTGGGCCGGTGGGCGTTCGGGGCGGCGCCGATCACCAGGGGCGACAGGGTGAAGAACTCCTCGTGGATCGCGCCGGCGGCCAAGAACCGGGCGTAGACCGTTGGCCCGCCCTCGCAAATGATCCGGCGGGCGCCGTACTTGGCGTGCAGCCGGGCGACCAGTTCGTTCGGATCCACCCAGTCGGCATCGAAAACCTCCACCGCGATGTCGGTGCGGCCCGCCTGAGCCGAGGCGTCGCGGGCCGGGCCGGCCGGTGGCGTGGCCGGAGACTGGGCGCCCCGGCGGGTTGGCCGCGCGGGCGGATCGCTGAGGCCGGGCTCGGGGACCGAGTCGGGCGCCGGTCCGGCGGGGGACCCGGAACTGGCGAACTCGATGGCGGCGCGGGCGCCCCGGCGGGTGGTGGCGATCACGGCCTTGGAGCCGGGGCGGCGCCACACGTCCGCGTCGGGGCGCACCCGGCCGCTGGCGGACAAGATGACCGGGAGCATTTCGGGGCGCAGGCCCTCTTGGCGGCGGAGTTCGGCCAGCGGCTCCGCCAGGGCCGGCTCGGTCGAACCGACCGTGAAACCGACCTCGGGCGCGATCAGCAGGGAGGCGTCGCCCAGCACGCAGGCGTCCGCGCGGCCGCGCAGCAGCGCCATCAGCCAGCGGTCGTTGTCAATCCCGACCGGCAGTTGGTCCGGCAGGTAGGCGCCGGGCTGGTTGAAACTGACTCGGCCGTCGCGTGAGACGATGAAATTCGAATAGACGTAGGGCTCATCGGCCGGCAGGGTCCACGGACCGTAGACGTCGGCGAACGGCTCCGGGAGCGCGGCGCCGGTCGCGGCGTCTTCCGCCTCGAACAGTTGCTCGAAGGGGAACCCAGGGGCCTTTGGGCCTGCGGCCTGTGTTGTCATGATCCGTATCTCAGGTGGGGCCAGCGGTCCGCCGGCGGTCGAATGTGGGAATGCGAGGGGGAGACTTCAGCCAGGTCAGCGCATTCGCCCGGACATTCGGGCAGGACAGCGTGCGGCGGACAGGGGACGCCGCTGGATCGCTGTGCTCTGGATCACAGGAGGAGTGTGGTGGCCCCGGCGTTCGGCGTCAACGCGAGGCTCTGAACAGCCAGTCCGGTCGGGCTGAAAACGCGGGTCAGGGCCGTCTTTACAATTCTCCGCATTCTGGCCGCTCTGCCGTGGCCACGGCCGGGAACGCGAACAGCAACCCCCGGCCGTCCGGCCGCTCCACCAATTCGCACGGCAAACCATAGACCCGCTCCACCAAGGCGCTGGTCAGGACCCGGTCGGCGGGGCCGTCCGCCAGCACCCGCCCGCCCGCCAGCGCCACCACGCGGTCCGCCACCGCCGCCGCAAAGGCCAAGTCGTGGACCGCCGCCATCACGGCCAGCCCGTCGGCCGCCAGGGCGCGCAGCCGCGCCGCCAACTCGGCGCGGGCTTTGACGTCGAGGTGCGCGTCCGGCTCGTCCAACAGCAACACCGCCGGGGTTTGGGCCAGCGCCCGCGCCAGCCGCACCCGTTGGCGTTCGCCGTCGGAGAGCGTCGCGAAGCCCCTTTCGGCCAGTTCGGCCACGCCCGTCCGGGCCATTGCGCCAAGGACCACCTCGTCATCCCGCCGGCTGGGCTGGGCGAGGGCCGGCCGGTGCGGGTAGCGCCCAAGCTCCACAACCGCGCGCACGCGCAAAGCGGGATCCGGCTCCTCTTCGGCGGCCACCAGCGCCAGGCGCTGGGCCCGCTGGCGCGGGCTGAGGGCCAAGAGGTCGTCGCCGTCCAAGAGGACCCGGCCGTTGGCTTTGACCAGGCCGCACACGGCGCGCAACAGCGTCGACTTGCCCGCCCCGTTGGCGCCGATCACGGCCGTGACCTCGCCCGCCGCCGCGTGGATGGCGGTCGCGTGAAGCAAATGCCGCCCGTCCACGCGGACCGACAGGTCCCGTGCCGCGAGGCCTGGCCGCGTTGCCGGCTGGCGGTGCTGGGGGGTGGGGGACGTCATCGGACAACGCCTCTTGAGCGGGCGAGGATCCAGGCGAACACGGGCGCGCCGATCCCGGCGGTGACAATGCCCACGGGCAGTTCGGCCGGGGCGATGGCCAGGCGCGCCAACGTGTCCGCGGCCAGGAGGAAGACCGCGCCCGTGGCGGTGGCCAGGGCCAGGGCGGAGCGGGCGGACGGCCCGATGGTCAGGCGCACAATGTGGGGGACCACCAATCCCACAAAGCCGACCGCGCCGGACTGGCAGACCATGGCGCCCGTCAGGAGGGCCACCGCGACAAGGATCAGGCGGCGGGTCGCCCCCACCCGAACCCCCAAGGCGGCAGCCGCTTGGTCGCCAAAACCGAAGGCGGCCAAAGTGGGCCCCAACCGGACCAAGACCGGGGCCGCCAGCGCGAGAGCGCCGCCCGTGATCGCCACCGAATACCAGGTCGACCCGGCCAAAGAACCCATCAGCCAACCCATGACCTCGCGGAAGGCGTCCCCCCGGCTGGATGTGAACACCACCAGGGAAACCAGCGCGGAAGCCCCCTGGCCCACGGCCAGGCCCGCCAGGATGGCGCGGGTCGGCGTCAACCGGCCCATGGCCGCCGCCAAACCGAGCGCGGCGGCGAGCGCCGCCGCCGCGCCTGCGAAGGCGGCCAGTGGCAGAAGCAGCGTCAAGCCGCTGAGCAGCACCAACACCGCCCCGAGCGATGCGCCCGAGGACAGGCCGAGCAAGTACGGATCGGCCAGCGGATTCCGCGTCAGCCCCTGGGTCACCGCGCCCGCCAAGGCGAGGCCCGCGCCCACCGCCGCCGCCGTGAGCGCTCGCGGCAACCTGATCTGCCAAACGATGGTGTGGGCTGTGGAGCCGTCCGGGGCCTCGCCGCCGGTCCCGAGAAACGCCGCCCACAACTCGGCCGGGCCCAGCTGGACCGGCCCCAGCGCCACGGCCGCCGCCAAAGCCAGGGCCAGCGCGATCAGGACGAGCGCCCAATAGACGGGTGTCTTCAGGGCCCGGCGGCCACGGCGGGGCGGCTGGGCGCTGGAACCGCCGCCCGGTCGGCGGGAAACGCCTGCGCTGACGGCTCGGGCCGGGCGGGGCTCGCGCGCCTGGCCCAAGCCGGCACCGGCTCGCCGGGCGGGCATCGGCGCGGCAGGGCCGGTGGCGCCAGCGGGATGCTGGGTGGGCTCCGGCGCCTCGGCGGGGCCGTTGTCGCGGGACGGATGGGGTTTCGGGGCGGGGCTGGCGCTGGCAGTTGGGCGTGGGCCGGGCGCTGGGGCCTTGACGGCATCGGCGCCGTTTTGCCGGCCAAGCGGTGGAGCCCCGGCCGGGCCGGTGCGCGTGTCGGTCACGGCAGGTCCAACGCGCTTAGCTGTTGGGCGAGGTCCTGGGCGGCTTGCACCGTGCGGACTCCCGCCTCGGTGGCCGCGAACGGGACGGTCACGTAGCGCTTGGCTTTGACGGCGGCGAGGTCCCGCGTCAGCGGCGAGCCCTCGAGGAACTCGATCTTGTGCGCCGCGCTGTTCCAAGTCGAGTCCACCAACACCAGCACCGCCGGGTCGGCCGCCGCGACTGCCTCCCACGAATAGGAGGTCCAGGACCCGGGCTCCCCGGCGGCTATGTTGGCCAGGCCCGCCGCGTCCATGATCAACTGGGGCGCGCCCGCGCCGGCGCCCACGTACGGGGTGTCGGTGGCCGAAGACCACCACAGCGCCGTGTTGCCGCCGCCGGTCGGCGCGATGCTCGCGAGGGCCGACCGCTGATCGGCGACCAGTCGGGCAGCCGCGTCCGGAGCGCCGAACACGTCGCCCGCCTCCGTGATCGCGTCGAAGATGTGCTCAAAAGTCAGCGGCGAGGGCTCGTAGCCTTCGGCCCGGCAAGCGGCCGGGGCCACATAAGTGCCAATCCCCAGGGACTCCAAACGCTCCCGTTCGGCGATCCCGGTCGCGGTCAGCGTGGACTCCCAACCCGCGAAGACGAAGTCCGGCTCCAAGCCCACCACGGCCTCAAGGGATGGCACCTTTTCCGCCAGGGGCTGCGCCACGGCGGCGGCGGCCCCCGGCTGATCCGCCAGCCACTCCGGCAAGGGGCCGTCCAAGTAGGCGCTCCCCGCGATCCGCTCCCCCAGCCCCAGGGCAATCAACAACTCCACGGTGGCGGACTTGACCGCGACGATCCGCTGGGGCGGCGCGTCCACCGTCACCTCATGCCCGCAGTTGTCAACCGTCAAGGGGTAGGCGGGAGTGGGGGCCGCAGCGTTGGTCGGGGCGCTGGTCGGGGCCGAATCGGCCGGGGGCGGGGAGGCGCAGGCCCCGGCGGCCACCACGGCCAAGGCGGCCAGCCCGGCGTGGACCCGGCCAACGGCCCGGCGGACCCTGGCGTCAAAGCGCGGAACCTTGGCGTCCAAGCGCGGGCCCCTGGGACCCACCTGATGGCCACGGGCGTCCAAACGCGGAGGCCAGGCACCCAGCTGCGGGGCCTTGGTGCCCACACGCGGGCCCTTGTGACCCAACTGCGGGCCCCTGGCGTCTAAGCGCGGAAGCCTGGCCGCCAAGCGCGGGGCCTTGGTGCCCAACCGCATGGCCCGGAAACCGAAGTTTGTAAAGGCGGATCTGGCGCGTTTCCGGCTGTCGGCCCCTGACCAGGGTGTTCGCGGGTTCTGGGCCGCCGCGGCGCGCCGCAGGCGGGGGATTGGCAGTCTGGCCGGCGTGGAGCGGGCTGAGGAAACGCGAAACATTGGCACGTGGCACCGCCTTCGGCAGTCATTGGGAATTGACGCGGCCAATGCGGCCGTTGTTCGGTCCCCAAGGCGCCGGGGCGGCCGGGAGACTGATGCGAGGCCCCTCCGGCACGCCGAGGTTAGCACCGGTCGAACCGCCCGTGCGCGGCGGCGTCGTTACACTCGTCCGCATGTCACCCGTCACCGTTGGCCTGGCGGCCGCATTGGAACAATTCCACCCCAGCGAAATCGTCGAAACGGCCGCCTACGCCGAGGCGAAGGGGTTCGCCGGCGTGATGGCCGCGGACCATTTTCAGCCGTGGGTGCCCGCCCAAGGGCATGCCGCCTTTGTCTGGAACGTGCTCGCGGCCTTGGGCGAACGCACCGCCGGCCAGATCGCGCCGGGCGTCATCTGCCCGTCCTTCCGCTGGCATCCGGCCATGGTGGCCCAAGCCTCCGCCACATTGGGGGCCATGTACCCGGACAGGCATTGGCTTGGCCTGGGGTCGGGGGAGGCCCTCAACGAGCATGTGGTGGGCGGCTACTGGCCCGAGGCGCCAACCCGGATCAACCGGATGTTTGAGGCGATCGACCTGATCAAGAAGCTTTTCGCGGCTTCCGCCGCAGGCAAGGACACCAAATTCCAGGGCCAGTGGTTCACGCTTGAGTCGACCCGCCTGTGGACCATGCCGGCCGCTCCGCCGCCCATCCTGGTCGCGACGTCCGGGCCGGTCACGGCCAGGCGGGCCGGGAAAACCGTTGACGGCCTGATCACGGTGGGAGCCCCGCTCGAAAAGCTGGGACGGGTGGCAGAGGCTTTCGCCGCCGGGGCACGGGAAGCGGGCCGGGATCCGGACGCCATGCCCAAAGTGATCCAGGTCCACCTGTCTTGGGCCCAAACCGACGAGGAGGCCATGGCGAACGCCCTTGACCAGTGGCCCAACGGCGGCATGCGCTTCCCCAAGGGAGACATCCGCTCCCCCCACGAATTCGCCCAGCTGGCCCGTCAAGTGCGGCCGGAAGACTTCGCCGACAGGATGGTCGTCTCGGCCGATCCGGACGCGCACCGGGCCGCCCTGCAGCGCTACGTGGACGCGGGCTTCACCCGCCTGTTCATCCACAACGTGGGCCGCAACCAGCGCGAATGGGTCGACGAGTTCGCCCGTTCCGTGCTCCCGAAGTTGGCGGCCTGAGGCGATGGCCGGCGGGGTGTCAGATTGCGGGCTGCCGCTGGGGACCGTTCAGGTCCTGCCGGTGCGGGGGGTCCCGCAAGTCAAACCCGGCGACAACCTGGCCGGGCTGTTGGCCGCCGCGCTGAAGCCGTGGGCGCGGGAGGGCGACGTGCTGGTGGTGTCCTCGAAGGTGGTGTCCAAGGCGGAGGGGCGGGTCTTTCCGGCTGAGGAGCGGGACGCGCTGATCGACGCCGAGACCGTCCGCACCGTGGCGACCCGCGAGGGACCCGCCGGGAGACTGCGGATCGTGGAGAACCGCCAAGGCTTCGTGATGGCCTCAGCCGGGGTGGACCTGTCCAACACCGACCCGGGGACGGCCTTGGCGTTGCCGGTCGACCCCGACCGCTCGGCCCGCGAACTGCGGGCCGGCCTCAAGGCGCTGACCGGCCTGAAGTTGGCGGTGGTGATCGCGGACACCTCCGGACGGCCCTGGCGGCGCGGGGTCACCGACGTGGCCATCGGCGCGGCCGGGCTTGAGCCGCTGTTGGACTTGCGCGGCCAGCCGGACGCGGGCGGGCGGCTGCTCACCTCCACCTCGGTGGCGGTGGCCGACGAATTGGCGGCCGCCTCCGAACTGGTGCGCGCCAAAGCGGGCAACGTGGCCGCCGCCCTGATCCGCGGCCTGCCGGGGGTTGTGACCGACGCGGACGGGCCAGGCGCGGCGGCCCTGCGCATGCCTCCCGAACTGGACCTTTTCCGCCAGGGCGCCGCCCCGGCGGACAACTCCGCGCCCCGCCAGCCCTAACCGCTCCCGCCGCCAACGGCGGGCAGCACCTCGGTGGTGAGCAACTCGACGGCGGCCAAGCCCGCGTTGTCCTCCTCCGGCGGGATCAGGATCACAGTCGAGACGCCCAGGGCTTCGAAGCCCCGCAGGCGTTCCAGCACGCCAGCGGCGGTGGCCGGCTCGCCCGGCGGGAAGAGGGGGCCGTGGGCCGCCAGCTTGGCGCCGCCCTGCGCGAACCACCGGTTCGCCCGGTCGGCCAGCGCGGCGGGGGTTGCGCCCTGCGAGATGAAGCCCAGGCCGCGCCGCAGCGCTTTCGCCATGGTGGCCGGGCCGCCCGCCAACCACAACTCCGGGTGCGGTTTGGTGTGGGGGACCGGGCTCAACCGGTCCGGGCCGCCGCCCAGACTGCCGTCGAAAGCCGCGATCAGGCGGTCCAGGTTGCGGTCGAACAACCGGCCGCGGGCTTTGAAATCAAGACCCGCGAACTCGAACTCCTTGTCCCAATAGCCCGGCGCCAACGCGAAGACGGCGGCGCCGTTCGTCAAGTTGTCCAGGGTGGCCGCCTGTTTGGCGAGCCAAACCGCGTCCCGCAGTGGCAGGATCGATGCGCTCACCAGCAAATGGACCCCGGGGTGGCGGCCCGCCAGGAAGGCCAGCTCCGTGATCGGCTCCTGACCGCCCGCCCACAGCGGGTAGTTCGGGTCGACCAGGTATCCCTCGCCCAGCGCCAACACGTCGATCCCGCCGGCCACGGCGGAATCGACCACGCGCAGAAACCCCCGCCGGGAAGACGCTACCGGCATGATCCCGACACGGAAGGCGGGGCTGGGACGTTCCCGGACGGCATCGGGCAAAGGGGAATCCCCGGCGGCCTGGGGACTGGCGGCGGCCGGGCTCATCCTCGCCAGCCTGATTCCGGCCCTGCGGCCCGCGGCGCGAATGTCATAGGTGGCCCCCCGCGGCCGAGTTTCGCGGCGCCGGCACCCGCGCGGCGCCGGCGAGCAGGGCGATCTCCGCGAGGGTGTCAACCTCCTCGACTGTGTAGGCGGCCAAGCCGAACGCGACAATCTCCGGGGAAGCGGCTCGAACCACGCCGCGCAGGCGGTCCGCGATCTGGCCTGGGGAGCCGACCACGGCCAGGCCGTCCAACAGGGCGTCCGGCACCAACTTGCCGGCCTCTTCGGGGCCACCGTTGGCGAGGGCGGCCCGGAGTTGTTCCGCCAACTCGGGGGTGACGCCGAAGCGGTCCTTCCAGTCTGCGGGGATGTCAAGGCTCATGTACCCAAAAGCGGCCCGCAACTCGGCGATCCCCTGGGGCGTGAAAGCGATCAACGGGTGCCAAACAACCAAGGCCGGCGGCGATCCGGGAACGGACCGCGCGCTGGAGCGCGTCAAGGCGATCGCCTCTGCGACCTGGTCGATGGGTTTCCCCCCGATCAAGAACCAGTCGGCCTGCTCGCGGGCGAACCGCTCGACCCTGGGGCCCCGGCCCGCCACGGCCAGCGGCAGCCGACGTGCGGGGAAGGAGAGGCGAGCGGATATCGCGGTGACCACGCCACGATGAGTGACGGTTTGGCCGTCCAGCAGGCGGGTGACCACGTCGGCCGTTTCGGCCAGCGCCGTGAAAGGCTTGGCTGGCCGCAGGCCCAACGGCCCCAACACCAACGAGCCGCCGGCGCCCAGTCCGGCCACGATCCGCCCCGGAGCGAGTTCTTCCAGGGTTGCCAGGGCCGCGGCGGTGGCCACGGGATGGCGCGAATACGGCTGGGTGATGCCAGGGGACAAGTAGATCGAATCGGTGGCCGCGGCGATGGCCGCGAGGGTGACGTAGATGTCCCGATCAACCAGCTCGTCGGCAATGAACAGGACGACCGCGCCGCGCTTTTCCGCGTGAACGGCCAGTTCGACGAGTTTGGCGACGGGCTGGGTGCCGTGCACCCAGACGCCCCAACCTTGGGGTTCTCGCGTGCCAGACACGGCAGGAGCTTGGCGCCGCGTTGGCCACGGCGCACTCGGTGATCGCATGTTGGAATCACGTAAGAGTTTGGTCCTTGGCGGCCCCAGGCGATCAAGCCGGGCGGGTCCCGATTGTCGAGCGGGGCCGCACGCGTAACCGATAATGGATCGGCCAGCCCGGCCAATCGGGCTGACGCCGCCGCCGCTGACATGAAAGGCTGCCCCATGAGCTCACACTCCGGCACCAAGGCCATCATCGCCGCGCTCAGCGCCAACTTGGGCATTGCGGTGACCAAGTTCGTCGCGTTCGCTTTGACCGGCTCCAGTTCCATGCTGGCCGAATCGGTGCACTCCGTGGCCGATTCGGGCAACCAGGTCCTGCTTCTCTGGGGAGGGAAGGAGGCGCGCCGGAAAGCTGACGCCAAGCACCCCTTCGGCTACGGCCGAGGCCGCTATTTCTGGTCCTTCATTGTCGCGTTGGTGCTGTTCTCCCTGGGCGGCCTGTTCGCCCTGTATGAGGCGTATGAGAAGCTCAAACACCCCGAAGCGATCGAGGCGTGGCAGTGGGTGCCGGTCGCCGTGGTGGTGGCCGCGATCGTCATGGAGTCGTTCTCGCTGCGGACCGCCATCCGCGAGACCCGCCCGGTCAAGGGGCGCCAGGGCTGGTTCCGGTTCATCCGGAACTCCAAGTCGCCGGAGTTGCCCGTGGTGCTGTTGGAGGACACCGCCGCGCTCTTGGGCCTGGTGTTCGCGGGCGCCGGCATTGGGTTGACGCTGTTCACCGGCGACGGCCGTTGGGACGCCGCCGGCTCGGCCGCGATCGGCGTGCTGCTGGTGGTTGTCGCGATCATCCTGGCCGTCGAGATGAAGTCGCTGCTCCTGGGCGAGTCGCCCTCCCCGGAGAACCTCAAGGCGATTGAGGATGCGCTGGTCGGCGAGGGCGTCAACTCGGTGATCCACCTGCGGGTGATGCACCTCGGACCGGAAGAGCTGCTGGTGGCCGCGAAGGTCGAAGCCGACCCGTCGCTTGACGTCCCCGAGTTGGCGGCCGCCATCGACGCCGCCGAGGCCCGCGCCCGCGCCGCCGTCCCGTTCGCCCAGACCATCTACCTGGAGCCCGACCTGCGCCGCGCCTCCCGGTGACCAGGGTTCTCGCCCGCGCACGATGCCGTGCTACGGGTCCCAGCCCCACGCTCCGCGTTCCGCCCGGTTTCCCGCGCCGGAAATAGGTACCGTCCCCGTTTCGCGCTGGAAATCGGTACCGTCCCCGTTTTTGGGTTCCCGCCGGGCGGCTACTTGGACACTTTGAGGCTGGTGATCATGTCATCAACGTCCGACAGCAGTAGCTTGTACTTGTCGCTCTTGGTGTACTTGTCAAAGTCCTCTTGGGTCTTGAAGAGCAGCGTGTCGTCCATTTGGCGGACGAAGAAGGTCAAATCGTTGTCCAGCTCGATCATGGCCGAATGGCCTTGGATGTACCTCGAATAATCCGAGAGGTTGTCGCTGTTGTAAATGTAGGCCACGTTGGCGCCCGGGATGTCGATTTCCGTGCCCGTGCCGAAGTTGGCCAGCGTCTTGCCCTCAGAAATGCTCTTCATGATGCCGAAGAACATCATGGAGGCGTCGGTGCCGTTGTCCCGCAGGGTTAGGTTTCCCAGACGGCACAGGATGGCGAGGTTGTTCTTGTTGACGCAATCGGCCCCGGCCCGGGCGCGCTGGTCGATGAACTCCCATTCTTCGGCCGCTGCGCCGGTCAGGCTGACCGTGTAATCCCCCAGCGTGACCGAGGTCCGGGACACCTCGGCCGTCGCGACGTAGTGCCCGAACCCTTCGGCCGGGGCGTTCGAAGACCCGCCGCCCTGGGTCTGGTTATTGGTGGGCTTCTTCGCCTTGTCGCGGGCGTCGGAGACGGTCTGCTTGGTCTTGTCCACCAGGTCGGTGTTCACCGCGTAGGCCACGACTCCGCCGATCACCCCCCAGGAGACCAGCAAAGTGACAATCAATCCCATGGCGATCTTGCCCGCGTTGAGCGGTTTGTAGGCTTTTGGCGCGCCCTTCGCCGGTCCGGAGGCCCCTTGGGGCGGCTGTGAGTCGCTCATCGTTCTCCTCCTTGCGAACCGTCTTGGTATCCGGCCTGATCAGGTGGTTGAGGGTAAGGCGGCTGCTGTTGGTACGGGTCTTGTTGCGCCGGCGGGTACGGGGCCTGCTGCTCCGGCTGATAGCCGGGCTGCGGGTAAGGCGGTTGGTACAGGTCTTGTTGCGCCGGCGGGTAAGCGGGTTGCTGGGCCTGCTGCTCCGGCTGTTGGGCCGACTGCGGTTCCGGGGCTTGAGTCTGCGCTTGTTGCTGTTGGCCTTGCTCCTCCCGCCGCCGCTTGCTGGATTCGGTGATGGTGCGGTCGAGGTGGTCAAGGCCCTGGTTGACCAGGTCGGTCCTGACGGTGTGGAGGATCGTCCCGACCGGGTCGCTGAGTCTCACCATCGGCCTGAATCGGGTGCGGCGCAGCGTTGTGCCGACGTGGGCAGCCACTCCGCCCAACCCGTCCGGCTGGGCCGGCGGCGGGCCGCTTGCTTGAACGGCCACGGCCCCGCCTGCGGCGCCGCTCCCGGAGTCGACCGCAATGCTTGACGCCGCCACAGGGCCGGCGGCGGCAACGGTTCCCGCGGCGGCAGTCGTCCTGGTCGCCGGGCCGCGCTGGCCGGAGTTCTGCTCGATCTTCCGGAACTTGGAGCTGAACTTGCGGGCTTTCTCGTAGATGTCAATGGCTGGCGGCTGGCCAGCGGTGACCTTGGTGTAGTTGTTTATGATGGAGATCAAGATCAGCGGATCAATGATCGCGGCCTTGACTAGCAGCACAACGGCCACGGCCGCCACAATGGAGACGAAGACGGCGATTTGGGTGGTCGGGATCAGGGCCTTGAACACCAAGCTGAAGGCGAAGAACAGCCCCACTCCGGCGCCGAAGTACCAGATCAGTAGGAAGACCACAATCCAGGCGGCGTTCTTGATCACCGCTTTCCAGTTCTGGAAATACAGCACTATGCCGTCGGCGGCGCCTTTCCAAGCGTTGTGGTCGTTGGAACGGAAGATGTGGGAGAGTACCGCCTCGTCCACGTAGTTCAGCACTATCCCGACGAACAGTTTGAGAATTGAGGCCACCTGTTTGGCGCCAGGCACTGCCGAGAGCCACCCCGCCACCGCCGAAATGCCGTTCTGAATCTGTTTGACAGCCCCCGCGACCAAGGCGTCCAGCATGAAGAACACGTTGGCGGAGGCGAAGCGTTGGCGCACCTTGCCGGCGCCGTAGGAGATCAGGCCGTCGTTGGAAGAGATGCGCCCGTGCTCGGCCAGTTCCGCTATGACCGCCACGTGCGCCGCCTTGATCATGTAGGCGATGTAGCGAGACAAGAAGCGGTAGATGCCAATGCCAAACCCGCCGAAGACCAACAGGATAATCAGGTAGATCCACGGCGCGGCGCCGCTGCCGACCAGCAGCCCAACCCCGAGGAGCACCAGCGCCGCGTAGGCCGTCAGCGCCGAAACCAGGGTGAGCGAGGCGAGCAGGCGGAAGAAAACGAATGGCAATGTCTTGAAGAAAATGGCACCGTTTTTCATGGGGGTCCTAACCTCGGCCGCAATCTCTCAACCCGCCAATCTTAACAGGCCGGGTGGTCGGCCGCCTTCAGCCCGGCAGGCGCCAGCCCAGCGAAGGCCCAGCGCGAGTCCAGCGCAAACCCATCTCGCCGAGCACGCGGGCGACGGCCCGCGAGCGCCAGCCCAGCGCGAGCCCATCCCCCGGCGGGGATCCCGAGTTCGGGCATCCCGCCCGCCCGCGCCCCTTCCGCGCCGCAAACGGTTGGGCCGAACCAAGCGACACCTCCGCGAAAAATCTCCAATCGGAGAAAACCCAAGGCTTCATCGGTCTGTAACCCCGGCGAAATAGCCCTTCTGCAACATTGAACGAGCGGCGCGCCCCGCGCCGCAGGATCGCGGGATTCTCCCGCCGGAGAAGGAGGCCAAGCATGACCGTGTCGGATTTGTACGCGGCGGACCGCGCCCACTTGGTGCATCCGCACTTGCCCACCGCCACGCCGACAAGCGCGATCTTCGCCCGGGGAAAGGGCTCGAAGCTGTGGGACGTCAACGGCCGCGAGTACCTTGACGCGACCGGCGGCCTGTGGCTGGCGCAGATTGGACACGGCCGCGAGGAAATCGCCGCGGTCGCGGCGGCGCAAATCAAGAAACTCGAGTACTTCACCAGTTTCTGGGAGTTCACCAACGACCGGGCGGTCGAGTTGGCCGCCAAATTGGCCCAAATCACGCCGCCGGGGATTGAGAAGTTCTTGTTCACCTCAGGCGGGTCCGAATCGGACGATGCCGCGCTCAAGACCGCCCGCTACTACCACGCCGAGCGGGGCGAACCCTCCCGGACTTGGATCCTGTCAAGGCGGAACGCCTATCACGGGGCGGCTTACGGCGGCGGTTCGGCCACAGGGTTCGCCGGGATGAACGCCGGCTTGGGGCCGTTGCTGCCGGACATCCACCACCTCACCGCGCCCCACCCATACCGGACCTGGGAATACACGGGGGACTTGACCGATTTCTGCGTCGCCGAATTGGAGGCGACCATCGCGAGACTGGGGCCTGAGAACATCGCGGCTATGATCGGCGAGCCGATTCTGGGGGTGGGCGGTATGGTGGCGCCCCCGGACGATTACTGGCCTCGGGTTGAGCAGGTGTTGCGCAGGCACGGCATCTTGCTCATCTTCGACGAGGTGGTGACCGGTTTTGGCCGTCTGGGAAAGCTGTTCGCGGCCGAGAAGTACGGTGTATCACCGGACATAATCTCCGTCGCCAAGGGCATCACCTCCGGCTACCTGCCGCTCGGCGCGGTGATGATGACCAAGGAGGTGGCTGACGTGGTCAACGAACGCGAGGGCCATCCCGTGGGCTACACCTATTCGGGTCATCCGGTGGCCGCCGCCGTCGCCTTGGAGAATCTGCGCATCATCGAGGAAGAGGGCCTGGTCGAACGGGCCGGGACGATGGGCGATTACCTCCACGAGCAACTCACGCGGCAATTGGCTCATCTGCCGCACGTCGGCGAGGTCCGCCACTCTGGCTTGGGCGTGGGCATTGAATTGGTGGCGGACAAGGAGTCGCGCCAACCGCTGCCAATGCTGGATGACGTGGCCGGCCGCATCCGCGACGAGACCAGCGTGATTGTCCGGGTTCCCGCGCCGCACATGATCGTGTTGTCGCCGCCTTTGGTGCTTCAGGCCGAAGAGGCGGACCAGATCGCGGCCGCGATCGCCTCCGTGGTTTCCCGTTTGCGCCCGGACGGGGCCATTGCATGACAGCCCCCGTTGCGGGGCAGGCCGGGGACCCACGCGAATGGGTCGCGCTGAAGGAGATGGCGGACGGCTTCGACGAGTTCTGCCCGCCTAGGAGCAATGGCCTGAACGGCCACCGCCAGATCCTTGAGTTCTCAGGCGACCAGGGGCACTGGGCCGGCGGCGAGTTGCGGTTCGGCGAGGCTTCGCTGAGTCTGACCGTGCCCGGTGGCTTGCCGGACGGGACGGCGCGGATCGACGCCGTCTACCGAGCCTATGAGTCGGCGGTCGGGTTGTTCTTCGTTCACGCGACCGTCGCCGAACGCCAGATCCTGTCTTTCGCCTACGATGCCGTCCAGGGCCTTTTGGTCGGAAGCCTCGGCACGCTGGGGGTGGCTCCCAGCCCGGCGCATGTTCAACAAGTTTGGGTGCACGGCCGGGTTCCGGGCGGACCGTTGGCGCTCCGGACCGATGAAATGGTTGGCCGGCGCGTCCGTTACCGGTATTCCTCGGACGACGTCTATGACCATATTTACCTTTCGCGCGACCGCTACACCTGGTTTTGCGTCAGCGGCGCCGAGGCGGGGGAGGGGGACACGGACAAATGCCAAATGTGGCGGCTGAGGGACGGCGTGGTGTTGTTTTCCTGGCTGGAGAAAGTCCTCGGGGTCGAGGGCATGGTTCTTGTGGATTTCAACACTTTGAGGTCGGTCGGCCTGCAATTCGGAGTGGACCAATTCACCGGCGAGGTTGTGAACCTGTCAATGGGCGCCTATGCCCTCCCCGTTTCGACCACGCCCCCGTTGGCGGAGGCCGACCCGCGTCCGGCGCGGGATTCCTGAGCATCCGCCAGGGCGTCGGTGGGCAACCGGCGTCCAGCCGTGGTGACGCGGTCAGCGCGTAGCGCTGACCCAAGTAACGCGGAAGGCGGGTGCCGTCAGCCCTTATCGGGTTCCAAGGCCGCCAAGAATGCGTCCAGCGCGGCGACTTGGCGCCGCCGCGTGGTCAAATCGGGGACCAGCCAGGTCATCGACTGGAGGCCCATCATGGCCCAAAGCATCTGGTCCACAATCGCCTGGTCTTCGGCGGCGGTGGTGATCTCGCCGGCGGCGCGCGCCTGGGCCACATAACCGGCCATCAAGGTGCCCCACTGGCGGGTGTGGTCGCGGAAGACGCGGGCCAGTTCGGGCGCGCCCGCAGCTTGTTCCCAGAAGGCCATCACGACCCTGGATTCCGTGCGGCGTTCCTTGTCGAGCGGCATGATCTCAAGGCACAGCCGACGCAGGGCCACCAGGCCGCTCGAATCGCCGATCCGGGCGGTGGCACGCGCGGTGGTGGACTCAAAAGCGTGAATGTAGGCGGCTTTCAACAGGTCGGATTTGGAGCGGAAGTACGGTTTGAGCGCCCCGTTGGCGTAGCCGAGCCGAGCCGCCACCGAGCGCAGGGTGACCGCGCCGAGCCCGCCGGCCACGACCAGCGCCCAAGTGGCGTCGATCGCCTCGGCGATCCGCCGTTCCCGGTCGACGGCCTTGGGCATGCGGCTCTCCCTTCTGCCCCGGAGCCCAATTTGAGGACGCCGGCTGGCACGTTGGTGATCGGGGTGGACGCCCGGACGGCACCATCGGCTGGCGGCCGTTCCAAGCCAGGGTAGCGCACGGGCGGTCCTGGCGAACCAAGCCCGCCGGTGCCGCGCCGACCCCGTACTTCTCCAGTTGGAGGAAATAGTTCGGACGCATATCGGTTGCGTTTCGCGCCTGTAATGTGGGCCCCGACAACCGGACGCCGTGTTGCCTAGGTGTAATAACTGGGTAACGATGTTCGCGAGGGGGCTGATACGCGGCCGAAGGCAACTTTGCAGCCCTATTATATTCTCCAATTGGAGGATCATCCCCTTCACCTTTCAATTGACACGGGAGTTCATCGTGAACAAGAAGAGCCTTACCCTCACCGCCTCCTTGGCGATCATCGGCGCGTTACTGACGGCCGGCTGCTCCAATAGCAAAGACAGCCCCTCCGGGGACTCGTCCGGCAGCGGCGGCGGCTCCAAGGGCGCCTTGGCCATGAGTTTTCCAACCAACGACGTGGCCGTTTGGAACGACCAGATGGAGCTGATGCGGCCCCTGATCGAAGAGGCTGGTTATGAATTCCTGACCGACAACCCATCCTGGGACATCCAGACCCAGGTGTCGGACTGGGAGGCCTGGATAGCGCGCGGGGATGTGAAGGCCATCATGGGCTTCCCAGTGCAAGCCGATTCGATGGTCGGCGTGACGGCGCAGGCCGAAGCGGCCGGGATCCCTGTGATCGGCTACGCCGGCGGCTGGGAGGGCACCTCCCACTACCTGGCCCTCGACCTGTTGGGCGCTGGACAAAAGGTGGGCGAGGCGGCGGGCGCCTGGATCATCGAGACCTACGGCGACGCGCAAGTCGAGGTCGGACTGATCGCGGACACCACCGCCGACCTGGGCAGAGTCCAAGCGGAAGGCATCAAAGAGGGCCTGGCGACGGCGGGGGCGAACGTGGTGATCTACGACATCGAGGCCTCGAGCCGCGACGACGGCTACCAGGGCGCCCAGTCGACCCTGGTGGCGCATCCGGACGTCAAAGTCTGGCTGGGCATAGGCGCTGACATGGTGCTAGGCGCCAGGCAGGCGGCGATCGACGCGGGCGCCGCCCCGGACGACCCGAACTACTACGTCAGCGCGTCAGACAGCGCGGAGGAGCTGTACCAGTTGATCCTCTCCGGCACGGACATGCTGCGCGAGGCCTACGTGTTCTCGCCCAAGGAGCTGGCTGAGACCAACGCCGCCTTGCTGATCGGGGCGGCCGAAGGCACCCTCAAGTCGGCCGAGTCGACCTTGGTGGGCGTGACGCACGTGACCAAGGAGAACGCGGCCGAATTCCTGGGCAAGTAGGGCTTTGGCGGACGCGATGACCACGAAGACCGGCGCCGAGGACCTCGCGGCGCCACCCGTGCCGCCAGCCGCCGGCCGCTTCGGACTGCGGCAGTTGACGGTGGAGTTCGGGGCGACCCGGGCGGTCGACGGCGTGACCTTGGAAGTCCAGCCGGGGGAGATAGTCGGCCTGTTGGGGCACAACGGCGCGGGCAAGTCGACCATCGTCAACGTCTCGAGCGGCGCCCTGGCCTGGACAAGCGGCGAGATCCGGATTGACGGCGCGCCGGTCCAGCGGGGGGCGAGCCCCCGCGCCATGGCCGAACTCGGCGTGACCGTCATCCACCAAGAGCCCGCCTTGGCCGCCAACCTGACTGTTCTGGCGAATCTGTTTCTGGGCCGCAAAAGGACCGGCTCGCGCGCCGCCCGCCGCCGCCGGGCGGCCGAGGCGCTGAAAGAGGTGGGCGGCGAGTCAATTCCGCTGGACGTTCCGGTGTCCACCCTGAGCCTGGGCGAGCGCCAACTGGTCGACCTGGCCCGGGGCGCCCTGTTCGGAGAGATCCGGGTGTTGATGCTTGACGAGCCCACAGCCGCGCTGGGGCTCGCCGAGACGCGCAGCCTCCACGCCTTGATCAGGTCATATGCCGCTAAGGACGCGGCCGTGGTGTACATCTCCCACCGGCTGGCGGACATCCTCGACGTGTGCCAGCGGATTGTGGTCTTGGAGTCCGGCCGGGTGGTGCTGGACCGTCCGGCCGCCGGGCTGTCGCTGGCGGAGCTGTCTGAGGCGCTCGCGCCGGGGGTTGTGCACCAGCAACTGGTCTCCACCGCCCGCGAAGAGGAGGTGGTTCGCGTCGAATTGCCCGGCGGCGCCGTCAACGCCAAGGCCGGCGAGGTGGTCGGGTTGTTCGGCATGGCCGGCGGCGAGCAGCTGGCGGTGCTGGAATCCCTGTTTGGGATTGGGCCGAAACTGCCGATGTGGCTCGCCGGCCAGCGGTACGCGCCGAAACGCCCCGGCGACGCCTTGCGCCAAGGCATCTTCCTGGTGCCGCCGGATCGGGACAAGGACGGGCTACTGGCCGGGTTCTCCGGCAAGGACAACGTGATGCTGCCCTGGCTGCGGGATTCCAAAGCGGCCTGGTGGTTGGGCCGGCGCACAGGCGCGGCCGTCTACCAGGACAGCCGTCTGCGGCTCAACGTCCAAGGGCCGGGCGGGGACGTGCCGGTGACCGCGTTTTCCGGCGGCAACCGCCAAAAGCACCTGCTGGCCCGTTGGATGTTCCCGGCGCAGCCGAGGCTCCTGCTGTTGGGGCAGCCAACGCAAGGGGTGGACGTGGGCGCCAAAGTCGACATCGTGCGCGCGGTGCGCCTGCTGGCGGCCGACGGCGTGACGGTGCTGGTGGCGTCATCGGAAAACGACGAGATCGCGTCGATGTGCGACCGCTCCTACGTGCTGCGGGACGGCCGGGTGGCGCTTGTCGAGCGCGGACCGGAGCTGGCCACGGCGCTGCTCGACTCGTTGCTCCGGCTCTCCGGGCCGGAAGAAAGACCATAGGAAAGGAGCGACCATGCGTTCAGCCTCAATGGACCGGGTGAAGATAGTCCTGGTGCAGAACGGCGTTTTCGCCGCCATGATCCTGATGGCCGCGATATTCGGCCTGCTCAACCCCAGGTTCTTGTCCTGGCACAACGCGCTGACGATTCTTCAGCAGGTGGCGGAGCTGGGCGTGGTGGCGCTCCCGGTGGCGTTCGTCGTCATGACCGGCCAGGCGGACCTGTCGGTCGGGTCGGTGGCCACGCTCGGGGCCGTCTTGGGCGGCTTGACGCTGGTGGGGACCGGCAACGTCGCGGCGGGGGTCGCCGTCACGCTCCTGTTCGGGTTGGTGGCCGGGGCGCTGAACGGGTTCTTGGTCGCGTACCTCAGATTGAACTCGTTCGTGGTCACCCTGGGCTTCCTCAGCGTGTGGGGCGGCGCGGCCATGGTGTTGACCAGCGGGAAGACCATCACCGGCCTGCCTGAGGACTTCAAAGCCTTCGGCACGGCGGACCTGGCCGGGGTGCCGGTGCAGATAGTGGTGCTGGCGACGGTCGTGGCCGCGTCCGGCTACCTGCTCAACCGGACCGCCAAAGGGCAGGAGATCCTGGCGATTGGGGGCAACGCCAAAGCCGCTGAGTTGATGGGGATCAAGGTCAGGCAGACGCAAGTGCAGGTCTTCACCGCGGCGGGCGTCTTCTCGGCCTTGGCCGGGCTGATGCTGGCCACCAAACTGGCGGCCGTCAGCCCCACCTTGGGCTCCGGCATGGAACTGAAGGCCTTGACCGTGGTGCTGCTGGGCGGGGTCTCCTTCGCCGGCGGCTACGGGCGGATCGGCGGGGTGGCGGCCGGGCTGCTGTTCGTCGGGGTGCTCAACAACGGTTTGGTCATCCTGGGCGTCTCGCCGTACATCCAAACCGTGCTGGTCGGCGCCACCCTGGTCGCCGCCGTGCTGATGGACTCTTCGGTCCAACGCTTCGTCTCCGCCGCCTGGGCGAACCGGGGCAAACGCCTGGCCCAGGCGCAGCGCGCCAAGCTGGAGCAAATGCCAACGGAAACTGAGACCCTTGAGGAGGTCAACGCATGAAACCCGCCGATTTGGTGGTCCGCGCGGAGGCGGTCCACACCTTGGGGCCCCGGCGGTCCGCCGCGAGCGGCCTGGCCGTGGCTGACGGGAAGATCGTCGCGGTCTTGGAGGGGGGAGACGCCGAACAGTGGACCGGCCCCGGCACCAAGGTCGTGGACGTTCCGCCTGGGGCGGCTGTCCTCCCCGGCTTGGGCGACGTCCACGCGCACCTTTACATGGCAGGCCACGGCGACCTTTACGAGTTGGCGATTGATCCGGACTGGTCGGTGGACCAGCTTGTCGAGGCGGTGGCCGGGGCCGCCGCCCAGGCCGCGCCGGGGGCTTGGATCGCGGGCGGCATGTGGGGGATCGGCCGTTTCGCCGAATTGGCGAACGCTGCGGTGCGCCGCCGGTTCGACGCGGCCGCCGCCGGCCACCCGATCTTGCTCCGCGACGACACGGCCCACCACCGGTTGGTCAACGACGCCGCCCTGCGGGTCATGGGCATTGATCCGGACGGCGGCGGCTCGCACGGCCCGGACGTGGGTGTGGATCCGGCCACGGGCGCCCCGACGGGCATCCTCGGGGAGTCCGCCAGCCGCTGGGCGGAGGAAACCTGGGAGGCCACCCGCACGCGTGAGCCGGACGAAGACCGGAACGCGCTGGCCCGCGCGGTGGAGATCCTCAACCAGGACGGCGTCACCTTGGTCCAAGAGGCGGGCACCGGGGCGCAGATGCTCCAGGCACTGCGGTCCCTGGATGACGCGGGCGGGCTAAACGCCTGGGTGGTGACCTCGGTCTCAATCAATGACAAGGTGTTCGGGTTCACGCCGATCGGTCTCCCCCTGGTGGAGCAGGCGGCGCAGTTCGCGGGCGGGCGGGTGGTGCCCACCTTCGCCAAGATCTTCCTGGACGGCACGCCGCCCACGTTCACCGCTTTGATGCATGATCCCTACCCGCCCCATCCGGCGCACGGCGCGGGCTACCGGGGCGAGTCGACCATGACCCTGGAGGAGTTGGCGGGCTGGTTGGAGACGCTGGCCGCCCACCGGTTGGGCGTCAAGATCCATTGCACCGGCGACGGCGCGGTCAGCCTGGCCCTAGACGCGTTGGAGTTGGCGCGGTCGAAAGGGGTCGAACTGCCAGCCCACATTGCCCACGCCCAGATGATCCGGCCGAGCGACTATCCCCGCATTGCCGGGTTGGGCGTGGTGATCGACATCTGCCCGCTCTTTTGGTTCCCATCGGCGTTCCAGACCGGCGCCCTGGTCACCCTGCCGGACGCGACCCGTGACGGCATCTGCATGTTCCGGGACCAATCGGACGCCGGGATCAAATTGGCGGGCGGCAGCGATTGGCCCGTCTCGCCCAACCCCAATCCCTGGTGGGGCATCCACGGTTTGGTGACCAGAGCCAACCCGACCGGCGAGGTCCCCGGCGTCTACCGCCCCGACCAGGCGTTGAGCGTCGGGGAGGCGCTGCGTTTGTACACCGGCCATGTCGCCGATGCCGTGGGGCTGGGTTCCGTTGCCGGCTCGCTCGAGGTGGGCAAGGCCGCCGATTTCGTGGTTGTGGACCGGGACCCCTTCCGGGCCGACCCGCTCGCGTTGGGGGCCACGAAGACCCTGGAGACCTGGGTGGGCGGTCGCCGGGTCTTCGTGGCCTGATCCCGCTTACGCGGCCGCGCCCGCCAAAGCGAGGGTGCTCGGGTGGCCGGGGAAGGCCTGGGCGGTCAGCGGATGGGTGATGCGTCCGCCCTGGGTCGCGAGGCCTTTCGCGAGAGCCGGGTCGTCCGCGACAGCGGCCTGCCAGCCCCGGTCCGCCAAGGCGAGCACGTAAGGCATGGTCGCGTTCGTCAGAGCGGCGGTCGAGGTGTTGGGCACGGCGCCGGGCATGTTCGCCACGCAGTAGAAGACGGTGTCCGCGACCTTGTAGGTGGGCGAATCGTGCGTGGTGGGGGTTGAGTCCTCGAAGCAGCCGCCCTGGTCAATGGCTATGTCGACCAGGACGGCGCCGGGCCGCATCCGGGTCACCAGTTCGTGGCTGACCAGCTTTGGCGCCCGGTCGCCGGGCACCAGGACCGCGCCTATCACCAGATCGGCTTGCAGAACCGAGCGCTCGATCTCCAGTGCGGAGGACACGACTGTGCGGACGCGGCCGGCGTAAAGCTGGTCGAGTTGGCGCAGCCGCGGCACGGACAGGTCCAGGACGGTCACGTCCGCCCCCAGGCCAACCGCTTGGGCGGTGGCGTTGGCGCCGGCCTGGCCGGCGCCTATAACGGTGACTTGGGCCGGGCGGACGCCGGGCACGCCGCCCGCCAAGACCCCGGCGCCGCCCAAGGGCCGCATCAGGTGGTATGCGCCAACCATGGCCGCCATGCGGCCGGCCACTTCGCTCATGGGCGCCAACAAGGGCAGCGAGCCGTCCGCCAGTTGCACCGTCTCATAAGCGATCGCGGTGGTGCCCGCCTGGATCAGCGCGTCCACCAGCGCCGGCGCGGCGGCCAGATGCAGGTAGGTGAACAGGATCTGGTCGGGCCGCAGGTAGCCGTATTCGGGGGCGATGGGCTCCTTAACCTTGACGACCAGTTCGGCCGCCCAGGCCTCGGCCGTGGTGCCGATCAAGGCACCGGCCCCGCTGTACTGGGCGTCGGCGAACCCGCTGCCCGCCCCGGCGCCGGATTCGACCACCACGCGGTGGCCCCGCGCGGTCAGTTCCCTCACCCCGGCGGGCGTCAACGCCACGCGCTGCTCGCTGGTCTTGGTTTCCTTTGGTACTCCAATGATCATGATGGTCTCCTTCGCAATGTGGGCCTGATTCGTTGTCGGGGGGCGGCGCGAATGCGGGCAAAGCGCCTGGACGGCCAGCTCCCTTGGTCTCCAGGCTGGAGATAGTGTGTTACAACGGGGTTTCAGTTGCATTCGATAGCGAAAACTGCCTTCTGGACTACACTTTCTTGTGTGACGGCATCGAAAACCGAGTCCCCGCGCAACAAAACCCAGCTCGACGAACTGGACGAGGCGATCGCCTGGGAATTGGTGCGGGACTCCGACCAGTCGAACAAAGCGTTGGCCGCCCGGCTCGGCGTGTCCGAATCGACCACCATCAACCGCGTCCGGGCCTTGCGGGAGGCGGGGGTGATCGGCGCCTCGCACGCGGACGTGGACCTGGAGGCGTTCGGGTTCGCGGTCCAGGCTCTGGTGTTCGTGCGCCTGCGCCCCCAGGCCAGGCCGCAAATCAAAGACTTCGCCGAAAAGGCGGCGCGCCTGCCGCAAACCACCCACGTGTTCTTCATTGGCGGCAACGAAGACTTCGTCATCCACGTCTTTTGCACGTCCACCCGCCAATTGCGGGACCTGGTGGCGAATCGCCTCAGCACCGACCCGGCGGTGGCCATGACCAGCACGCATGTGGTGTTTGACCACATCGCGGGCAACACGCGGATGGAGCACATCGCCGGCTGGGCCGAGGTTCGCGCCCCGATTGCCGAAGCGGCTGCGCCGCCGGACGCGGCCTGAGAGGCCCAGGCGGCGGACGCGGCCTGAGCCGCCGCGACTCTCAGCCTTGGTCTAGGAGCCCGTCCTTGAGCGCGGTCGCCAGCGACGGCGCCAGCGGGAGGCGCGGGATCAGCGTCGCCTGGACGGCGTGGTAAATGTCCGGCTTGCCCGGCCACATGGCTGTGGCCACCTTTCCCGACGGGTCCACCTCGTGGCGCCAGGAGCCAAGCTCTTCGTCAATGAAGACCTGCTCAATGGTGTTCCACCAGCGGTCGTAGAGGTCGTGGTAGATCGGGTCGCCCGTGGCCCGGAAGGCGGTGCTGGCGGCGCCCACCGCCTCGGCCGCCACCCAATGCAGCCTGGCGTCAATGACGGGCCGGCCGTCCCAATCGGTGGTGTACACAAAGCCGGGCGCCACGCCGTCCTGCCAGCCGTCCAGGCGGGCGCGTCGGAAAAGCCGTTCGGCCGCCGGCCGCATCCAGTCGCGGGCGGCGGGGCCCAGCGCGGCCTCCAGTTCCAGGATCAGGCGCGACCATTCGAAGCCGTGGCCGGGCGTGGCGCCATAGGGGCGGAACGGATCGTGGGGCTTGTCAATGTTGAAGTCGGGGAGGGCTTGCCATTCCACTCCGAAGTGTTCGGGAATGCGCCAATCAGCTTGGCGCGCGTGGCGGACCACCCGCCGGGCGATCCGGCGCGCGCGCTGCCGCCAGCGCTTTTCGCCCGTCACGTCCGCCGCCGCCAAATAGGCCTCCACCGTGTGCATGTTGGCGTTCACGCCCCGGTACGGGTCGGCCTCGGTGAAATCGCGGTTGAAATGGTCAACCACCATGCTTTCGGCGGGGTCCCAGAAGTAGGCGTTCTGATTGGCGAGCGCGCGGGCCAACAGGTCGTCCGCGCCGGGACGGCCGGCCGCCACGGCCGAGGTCGCCGCGAGCAGGACGAAGGCGTGGGAATAGGCCGTCTTGACGAACTCGGCGGGGGCGCCGTCCGGGTCGAGTCGGCTGAACCAGCCGCCTCCGGCCGTGTCTGCGAACGGCCCGGTCAGGGCGGCCAGGCCGTGATCCGTCAGCGCCTCGGCGCCGGGGTAGCCCAACAGCACCCCGAGGGCGTAAACATGGGTCATCCGCGCGGTGATCCAGAGGTCCAGCGGCGCGGCCAGGTCCGGGCGGCCGGCGGTGTCAAGCCAGGCGAATCCGTTGGGCGCTTCGGCGCTGGCGCGCCCAAAATCGAGCAGCCGGAAAGTCTCGGTGTTAAGCCAGCGCGGGTCGTTGGCGTGGTCGGGGCTATTCATGGGGAGATCCTCCAAGCGGAAATTGACCTGAGGTCAAGGTTAGACGTTCTTGGCCAGGCGGGGGACAACCGGCGCGGAGGCGACCGGTGGCTGAGTCGCTGGGGGCAAGGCCGGTGGAGCCCGTCTGACGGCTCGGGGTGGAGTCGCGGCCGGGGTGGCGACGGGCGGGCGGCCTGCGGCGAATTGTCAGGCGGCGGGACAGTCAGGCGGCGGGAACCAACGTCACAAGCGAGGCCGAGGGGCGGCAGGCCAACCGAATAGGCGCGTACGGGGAGGTCCCCAACCCGCCTGAGACGTGCAGATACGAGTCGCTGGAGCGCCACCGGTGCAGGCCGGACGCGAGGCGCGGCGGCAGGTCCGAATTGGAGACAAGCGCCCCGTAGAACGGCAGGGCGACTTGCCCGCCGTGGGTGTGGCCGGCGAAGACCAAGCGCGCCTGGTCGGCCACCAGTTGGTCGACGGCTCGCAGGTAGGGCGCGTGGACCAGGCCCAGCACCAGATCGGCGGCTTCATGCGAGACGGGTTCGGGCAGCTTGTCCCAGTCGAGGTGGGGGTCCGCCAGGCCGACCAAATCGGTCGCCAAGCTTTCCGGCCCCACCTCCAGGTTCGCCCGCGCGTTGTCCAGGTCCTTCCAGCCGGCCCGAGTCAAGACTTGGCGGAAAGGCTCGGTGGGCAGGTCGGGCTGCCGTGTGATTTCGGGTTCGGGCGGTCCCAGCAGGTAGATGGCCGGGTTCTTGAAGATGGCGCCGTAGTAGTCGTTCGATCCGAGGACAAACGCCCCCGGCGTCGCCAGGTGCGGCTCCAACGCCTCCAAAGCCGACTCCATCGCGTCGGCGAACGCGAAGTTGTCGCCGGTGGTGACAACCAGATCCGGGCGGAGGGAAGCCAGCGCCTTGACCCATTCGATCTTGCGCCGTTGGCGGGCGGTCAAATGCATGTCGGAAATGTGGAGCACCTTGATCGGCGCGGCCCCAGGCTTCAACACCGGCGCGTTCACGCGCCGCAACGTGTACCAATGGGCTTCCGCCAACGCGTAGCCAAGGGTCGCGGCGCCGGTCGCCAACCCGGCGCCGACAAGACGGCTCAATTTCACCCGGCTCACCCTACCCGGCGTCCGCCGGGACCGGTAATCGCGGAGGATTGCGCCGAAGGTCGTCCTCCCGGACGGGTAGTATGCTGCTGTATACACTGATGTTCCGGCCGTTGGAAGGCACTCCAGTCAACAAGAACCTCGCCCGCATCTACACCGTCAATGGCGCCTACTCGCTGGGGTTAGCGATAGCGGGCGTCATGCTCACCTTCATGGCATTGGAACGCGAGTTGCAACTTGGGTCGATCGCGCTGCTTAGCTCGTTATCGGCGGTCACCCAAATGGGCGCCAGGCTGCCGCTGGGCTGGGCATTGAGGTACATCACCGACAAGACCGTCATGTTGGCGGCTCTCGCCACTCTGGCGGCGTCCATGGCCGCGGCCCTCGCCTTGCCGGGGCTGGCCGGGCTCGCCGTGGCCCAGCTGCTCCAGGGCACGTCGCGGGCGGGCTTCTGGTCGGCCTCGCAAACCCATGTCATCAGGAGTTCGCCCAACCCCGTCAAGTCGCTTTCCCGGTCCACTTTCATCACGTCTTCCTGCTCCATAGCCGGCCCGTTCCTCGCGGGCTGGCTGGCGCAATTCAACGTGGCCCTCGCGGCCTGGGCAACCATAGGCGTGGCCCTGGCGGGACTCGCCGCGGCCGCGCTGCTGCGCCGGTTGCCTGTGTTTTCCCCGCCCGCGACCGGCGGCGATGGCAAAGTCCGCCACCGGCCGGGCGTGGTGGCCGCTTCGGCCGGTTCCCTGGTCGGGGGCGCATGGCATGTCACGCTGACCACCTTCGCCCCGGTGGTGCTGGCCGGGGCAGGCTGGACGGAGGCCCAGATCGGCGGCGCCGTCAGCGGCGCAAACGCCTCTCTGCTGATCGGCACCATCGCTTGCGCCCATCTGCGGAGCCAGCATTTCCTGGCCGGCCTCACCGGGGGCGCGTGCCTGAGCGCGCTCGGAATCGCGTGCCTGGGTTTGGCGGACCTGGCGCCGGGCGCGGCCGTCGCGGTGCTCATCGCCTCGGGCGCGGGAACCGGCTTCTTGTTGGCGCTCGGCCCGGCCATCGCCTCGGTCTCCGTCCACCCCGAGGAACGGGGGGCGGCGGTCGTGGTGACCGGCTCCTACCGGGCGGGAGCCCTCTTGGCGGTGCCGTTGGCCGTGTCAGGCGCCATAACGGTGCTCCCCGCGACCCTGACGCTGGGGATTCTGGGCGTTCTGGTGGGCCTCCCGTCTGTGTCGGTGGCCGCGAAGGCCTGGCTCCGAGCCCGCTGAGGGCCGGTCTCCCCGGCGCGGGCCGGGGCTCATTGGGTTCCGGCGTGCGTGTGGGCCACCCGCCACATGGCGATCCGCACGTCCCGCACCGCCAGCGCCTGCCGTTCCGCCGTGGCCGCCGCCGCGTCCGCGTCGCGCGCCTCGATCGCGCCCAGAATTTCTTCGAAGTACGTTTGGGTCTTGCCCCACTGGCCGTCTTGGCTGAGCGAAGAGCGCCCCCCGAACCGTCCGTGCTGCCGCCCGATCCGCTCCAGGATTTCCATCAGGGAACGGTTGTGGGCCGCCCGCCACAGCGCCAAAGCGAATTCGTGCGAAAGCGCGATGAGTTGCTGCACGTCCGCGTCCGGCGGCGTGGCCCGGGCGTCATCCGCCAAACCGTGCAAGACGGCCAGGTCCAGGTCGGTGCGCCGGCCTGCGGCCAAGCGGGCGTTGGCGGCCTCCAGGATGGCGTTCGTCTCATACATCTCGTAGATCTCGTCCTGCGTCGGGTCGGACACCCGCCAGACGCGATCCGCGTTCACAATCACGCGTTCCGACTCCAGACGCTGTATCGCCTCCCGCACCGGGGTGCGGCTGACACCGCAGTACTCGGCCAGTTGAGTCTCCGAAAGCGCTTGGCCGGGGGCGAAATCGCCGCTCGCGATGCCCCGGATGATCTGCTCGTACGCCGTCGCGCCCTGGCGCTGAACTGCTTTCACGATCATCTCCTCGGGCCTGGCCGGCGGTTGGCGGGAAGCGGGGCGGAGCGCCCGCACCAATGCTAATCTCTCCGGCTTGGACCCGTGTCCGGGCGTGTTCGCCTACGCCAGCGAACGGCATCGGGCAAAACGTTGGCCGATGCCGTTCGGTCCCGTCAGGCGGCCCGTCTCGCCAAACGCTCTATGTCCAGCAGGTAGACGCTGCGACCCTCAAGCCTGATCCAACTGCGGGCGATGAACTCCGCCAGGGCCTTGTTGACGGTCTCCCGCGAGGCCCCCACAAGGTGGGCCAACTCTTCCTGGGTCAGGCCGTGGGTGACGTGGACGCCCTCGGCGGTGTTCTCGCCGAAACGGTCCGCCAGGTCAAGCAACGCTTTCGCGACCCGGCCGGGGACGTCCGCGAAAATCAAATCGGTGACGGCCTCGTTGGTGCGGCGCAGGCGGTGCGCCAACTCTTGGAGCAGATGCTTGGACGCCGCCGGATTCTGGTCGAGCCATTCGCCAATGGCGGCGTGGCTCAACTCCAGCAGTTCGCTGTCCGTCACGGCGGTGGCCGTCGCCGTCCTGGGACCCGGGTCGAACAGAGTCAGTTCGCCTATGAACTCGCCTTTGCCGAGGACCGCGAGCAGATTCTCGCGGCCGTCCGGGGAGGTGCGGCCAAGTTTGATCATGCCGGACTGGATCAAGTACAGGCGGTCGCCCTCGTCCCCCTCCCAGAACAGCGCTTTGCCCCGCTCAAGGCGGCGGCCCACCATCACGTCCAGCAGGTGGCGGGCTTGCTCATGGTCAATCCCGGCGAACAGGCCGGAGGCGGAGATAATGCTCTCGGGATTGTCTTGACTGGCATTCATTGGGCACCTCATCTCAATGCGGCTGCGGGTGGCTGCCAACGACAGGCGATTCCGCAAGTCTAACCAACCGCGGCCCGGCCGCTGGAACGCCGCTCACCCAGTCAAAGAAGACGGCGCCTTTTTGGGGCCTGGAAACAGGGCAGCTCCGCTGCTTTGTCACTGTTCGGCGGAGGGGCAGAGGGCGGCGAGTTTGCAGTGGCCGCAGTCGGGGCGGCGGGCGTGGCAGACGCGGCGGCCCAGGTAGATGAGGCGGTTGCTGAGGTCGGTCCACTGCTCGGGTGGGAACAACTCGGCGATGTCGGCTTCGGCTTTGGCGGCGTCTTTGCTCTGGGTCCAGCCGAGGCGCCGGGCCAGCCGGCCCACGTGCGTGTCCACGGTGATGCCGGGAACGCCGAAGGCGTTTCCCAGGACCACGTTGGCGGTTTTGCGGCCCACGCCGGGCAGCGAGGTCAACTCCGCCAGCGTGGCGGGCACGGCTCCGCCGAACCGGCTGGTCAACGCCTCGCCGATTCCTTTCAGCGCCGCTGCCTTGGCCCTGTGCAGGCCGACCGGCCGGATGATGGCTTCGAGTTGGTCGAGTTCGGCGGCGGCGTAGGCGGCCGCGTCCGGATAGGCCGCGAACAGGGCGGGTGTGACCTGGTTGACCCGTTTGTCGGTGGACTGGGCGGACAGCACGGTGGCGACCAGCAGTTCCAGCGGCGAGCGGAAATCCAGTTCCGGGCGCGCCTCCGGGAAAAGCTCCGCCAGGACCTCGCCCGCCAACCGGGCCTGGCGCCGGGTGGCGATCCCGCCCGGCGGATTTGCGGCACTGGCGTTGGCGGCGCTCATGCCCCCAACCTTAAGGCACGGCGGCGGTCCGCCAGCGTGGCCCGTCAGCGCTCGCGTCCTGCTGCGCCTGCGGTCTGCGGCTGCGCCGGCCGGGGGGCTTCCTGCGTCTACGGCAGCAGCCGGTGTTCCGCCAGCCAGCCGAGGATCAATCCGCCGACCAATTCCCCGTCCTCCTCCATTGGCAAGTGGCCAACGCCGGTGAGCAACTCGAAACGGTAGTTCTGGCCGCCCAGGTCCCCCGCCCGCACCACCTGCCAGCGCAGCACCGGATCTAGGTCGGATTGAAGCTGCAGGACCGGAACCGGCGCGGGAACGCGAGCCGACCGCACGAACCGGGCGTGCGCGGCGTTCAGCAGCGGCCGGGTGGCCCACCGCATGATCTGGGCGGCCTTATCCGGCGCGAACGGCACGCGCATCGCCTCGGCGTAATGGCCCACGGCGGCCGCGTCCATGGCCGACGGGTCTAGCACCCAGGTTCCAAGCAGCGCGGACATGAAAGCCGTGTCAGGCAAGAGCCGGCCCGCCAGGCGGGGCGACCGCAAGGCGCCAATTTGGCCGACGGCCCGCGGCGAAACCAGAAGCTGCCGTTTTGGCCGCAGGCTGCCCGGATGGAAGGTGGCGATCGCCACAATGGCGTCCAGCGCCCCAGGCGCTCGGCTGGCCATGGTCCAGGCCACCTGCCCGCCTATCCCGCTGCCCACCACCACCGCCGACCGGCGGCCGAGCGCGGTGATGACCCCCGCCACGTCCGCCGCCAGCATGGGCAGCGAGTAGCCCTCCGGTGGTTTGTCGCTGGCCCCGCAGCCGCGCAGGTCAACGGCGGCCGCCCGGTACCCGGCCGCGCCCAAGTCTGTCAGCAGGTCGCGGGTGGCCCACCAATGCTGCGGCAGGCCGTGCAGCAGAACAACCAGGCGGCCGTCCTCCGGGCCTGTGGTGGCGACGTGGAAACGCAGGCCGCGCGCCGCGACAAAGCGGTGCGACCAGGGGCCCTCGATCAGCGCGGCCGAGAAGTCGGCTGGCGCGGAACGGCGTTTGAACAGGGCCAATTAGGCCTCCGTCGCTCCCGTTGGCGGTTTCGCAGAAGGCTCGGTTGCCCATGTGGGCCGTGCCGTCCCGTCGACATTCCCGCCCGGTTCGCCTTTGAGCGTGCCCAGCGAGTCCTTGATCATGCTGGTTGTGGCGCCAATCGAGGCTGCGGCCTTCTTAAGCAGGGCCCGTCCGGCCACCGCCAGGCCGGCGGCGACGACCAGCGCCACGCCCGCGGTGATCAGGTAGGCCGCCCACGGCCAGATCCCAAGGGCGATCAGGCCCCAGACGAATGCCAGGACCAGCAGCGGCACCAGCGCGGCTATGGCGACCAGGGCGGCGACCAGCAGGGCCAGCCCCATGCCCAGGCGCGTGCCGTCCTTGGACAATTGGGCCTTGGCCAGTTCGACGGTGGTGCGGTAAAGGGCGCCGATCTGACTGAGCGCCTCGGCGATGGCGACGCCGAGCTTGTTCTTGGCCATTGTCAACCCCAATCTTGTGCCTCCCGGCGCGCTCCGCCGCCGGATCGTCCTTACCCCCCCACGGGGAGACATCGCTAGATGCTCACTAGGAAGGTTAGCGCGTCACCGCCTGGGACGCGGGTTCGGCCGCCTGGCGCATCGGCCAGCGGAAGGCCGCCGACGGCGGGCAGAGACAAAGCAACGGGCGAACAGGGTATCAATCGCGCAATCCAATTGCCGAAACGGAGGAAACCGTCGACATGCCCTTAACGTAGGTTAATACGTGCGTGGGTTCCTGTTCGCCCGTTGCTGTTGTACATCATTTCTAGCACGCCGATATGGCCTCTGGCAAGCGCAAACGCCTAAAAAAGATGGGATGAAAGAAGGGCCCGAAAATGGCCAGATGAAGCCATTCAACCACTTGCCCTGGGCTGGCTCAAATCGCCGCACGGACCCGGGCAAGACTACTAAAGCTTGGCCGCCCGCAGGCGGCCGAGCCAGGTCGGTTGGAGGCGATTGGTCAGAGGCGATTGGTCAGGCGGCGTGGCCGCCAGGACCGCCTCCGCTTGTGCCGGGTGACGTCAGGCGCGTTACTGGGCCGCCCCAGCCGGACCGTCCCCGAACAGTGGGTGCGGCCCCACGCTCCACCCGAGGAAAGGCTCGGCCATCCTGACGCAGTCGCCGCGGCGGCAGGTCTCCAAATCGTCCAGCAGCCTCGCCACCACGGGCGAACTCTGGTGTTCTTCGGTGGCTGCGGCGACGGCATCGGCGGCGGGCTCTGTCGTCATCGCGAGGTAGAAGACCGACGCCTGGCCTTGTGTTGGTGGTGTTGGCTTACTCGGTTTGTGGGGTGTGGCGGCCCTACGGCGGCCCTCGGAGTCCGAGTCCTGGCCCGTCTTGGCGGGGGTCGTTCCTGGGCGCGGCGGGCTCGTGCTGGTTGCGCTGGTGGGGCGCCCGTTCGGTTGCGGCTTGGGCGGCATGCTCGGCGGCGCATCCAAGATCGGCGCCACGGGCGACCGGAGAGGCCTGGCCAGCCGGACGGCATCGTCCATATGCGGCGCCTTTCGCCGTCAACCGCACCGAGAACCGGCGCGGCTGGACCAGCTTCGGGGCGTCAATCGTCTCTATGCGGCTGCGAGCCAATTGGAAAGGCCCCCGGGGCTCGGCCAGCGCCTCGTCCAAGCGCCGCTCGAAATCCGCCAAACCTCCTCGGAACAGCGTATCCACGTCGCGGGTCGCCCTGGCCTTCAACCCAAAATGAAACTCGATGTACACGCCGCCCTTGACCAGGAACAACGGCTCAGAGTCCTACCGCACGGCCCGCTGCAAAGCGGCGACCACCACATTGGACGCGACCAGCCACCCAAGCCGTCGCGGAGCCACACCGGTCAGGCGCTCCGCGTCGTGGACCCACTTCTCCAACGCCTGCGCAGACGGGACCGGGCGGTCCTTGTCCGGCGGGCCGAGCCCGCTCACCTGACCGCGCCCGTCAGTTCTAGACGCAGGCGGGCGGCCGTCGCCTCATCGATCCGGCCCTCGGCGCGAGCGGCCACGAGCGCCTGCGACACCAAGTCCGGGCGCGCCCCGGAAGCGATGCACTGGTCGATGGCGGTCCCCGCCGCGACCGTGGGAATGCCCTCCCACCAGCCGATCTGGTCGTCGGCCAAGTCTTGATAGTGGACCACCACCGCGGGCGCGGCGCCGACGCGTCGTATCTTCTTCTCCCTTTTCGGGATGGTGACGTGGATCTTGTCCGGATTGACGTCAGAAAGGTCGTAGACCTCCAAGGCGGTCTCGTGGGACAGCGCCGCGCGGGGGTCCCTGGTCCAGAGCACCGCCTCCATCAGGGAGTCGTTGGCGGACACCGGCCACTCAGGGAACCGGTACAACCCCTGCGACACCCGCTCAAGGCGCCCCCTCGCCGCCAGCTTCCCCAACTCGACCACGGGAACGCCCAGGTCGCGGGCGTTCGCGGAAGTGACGTAGCCGTACTGGTCAACCGCCACACCCCACAAGTCGCTCCGGAAACTCACGGACAAAACTTTACCATTAGCGGTAACGTTCTGTCCACGAGGCCGCCGATAGGTCGTCAGCCGCCGTCCAGAGCCGGCGGCTCCGACAAAGGGGCGATGACGTCAACAGGCAAACGACCCTTCGTCAATGCCAGCGAGCCGCCACTCCGCGGTCGCCGACAGGCCGTCGCTTGGAGACACCTCGACGACGGCGGGCGCCCACGCTAAAGGCTGCTCCCTTTCCGGGGGGCGGGGGGGGGGCGCACCTGGAAGGTCCTGGCGCCAGGCCCGGATTCAGAGGTGAGACCCGTCTCAATCGCCGCCATACCCGGATGGCGTATGGACACGCGCGGGGTTGGCGCTTCCGAGCCGCCCACGTTCAGCGTCCCCGCGGCCACAACCAACACCTGAGGCGGTTTCCCGGACGGCGCGGTGACCGTCCACGGGATGCCGCACCGCGTGCACGATCTGCCCCTCCCGCATGAGCCACGCGCGGCGCAGGAAGACGCGGTCGCGGCCGTTGAAACGACCATCGCAAGGACTGCGTCCCCCGCCGCTGAGACGCTCTATCGCCACGATGTCCTCAAGCGTCTCCGCCCACACCGCCAGCGCCTCCTGAGCATCAGCGGGCAGGACAAGCGACGGCGCCAAAGTCAACGGCGACCGCTTGTGAACCTCGAAAACCACGGCGGCGGCCTGGTGCAGGCGCGGAGCCAGCCGTGTCGACCCGAGCTTCAGCTCTTTTGTGGTTGACCTGCATCGAAACCGTCACAACGCCGCCCCCTTCCCGCCAGAAGATGCACCGCGTCACCCCACGCGGAAGGGCGGGGTTCTACTCGAGATGCCGGGCGTGTGACCGTCATGGCAAGCATGCTCCGGGGCGCCGGCCGGGCGGGCCGCATGGGCTCAGGTTGCGGCGGTTCGGGGCCGGGCCGGGGCAGGTGCGGTTCGGTTTGCCGCCGGGCGATTTGACAGCGGCTTCACGGGCCTGGCACAGTTGAGCCGAACGCGAACGATTATCATTCTAATCGGGGGCGGCTCTCGTTCCCGCGACCGACGGAGCGAGGTGGACATGCGACTGCTCAGACGTGGCAGAACCCGCCCGACGGCGCGCGCGGCCACCCGCCCCGCAGTTGGCCGCCCAGAGCCGGCAAACGGGTTCGCGGCCCGCGCGCACCTGCACGGTCACAGCCACCTCGGGCGCGGCGGGGCGCACCGGTGCGGCTGCGGGCCTGCCGCCCCGGCAGGGGAAACCCGCCAGGACCCTTCGTGGGCCCCTTACGCCGACGCGCCCGTCCCGTCCCGCCAACGGCCCGCCTACGTCAGAAGCCACTTCATCTACTCCGACCGAATGCTCCGCGCGTTCCGGGATGCATAGGCACCGCCGCACATGCGGCGAG
>JAITFE010000036.1 GCA_031281585.1 Bifidobacteriaceae bacterium
TGGTCTTGACGCTCCCGGCACGGAAGAATGGCGTGGTGGCCAACCCCGATGCTCCGACTGAGGAAGACCGCCAGCCTGCGGCACCCGAACCCCCTGACCGCAAACAGCGGCCTGAGAACGACCGCGCCGCCAAACGCGCGCAGTTCGAACGCGACCTCAAAGCGTTGACGCCGGAGCAGAAGGCGGACTTGATGCGGGTCAACCGCTACGTCTTCGCCTTCGGCGCGGGCGCCCTCGTGTCAATGATCGGGCTGACCCTGCCGCTGCCCTGGCCCGCAGTCGGCTTGGCGGCCATGGCGTTGTCGCTGTTCGTGGCCATTCGCGGCATCATCCTGGCCAAGCGGACACCCCTGGCCCGCGGCGTGGTGGTGTATTTGGCGATGGGGCTGGGGCTGCTCGGCATGTTCGCCGTCTACTCGATTCCCCTCATCATCACCTGGGGCGACCAGTGGGAGTATCAGCAGTGCGTGAGCCAGACCCAGACCATTGAGGGCCAGGACGCCTGCCTGACCCAACTTGAGCAGGCCACCAAATCCGATTGGGCCAGAATCCTGCGCCAACTCCGCCAATAGGCAGCTGCGGCGAGGCTTGGGCGGGTTGCCGGGCAACTTGTCCACTCCCCACGTGCCAGCCAGCGCCGTCTTGGCGGGTCCGGGGCTGGTTGCGGGCGACTCGCGAAAACGGGCGCGACCCCTGCGGCGGGCGGATCGGGCACCATGAGGTCTCTGGCGCCGCCATCCCCACGCTCGGCCCCGCGCCGTGTTTCCGCAGTGGATCTATTCGGGCGGCTCTGATTCGACAGGCGTGCGCGGCAGCGCCGCGCCGATCACGTCCATCAACTCCTGGGCCGCAGCAACCTCGTCCGGATCGAGGGGGCCCACATCTCGGAGCGGTTTACGGCCGTCGTAAAGCGGCATATCCACTGCAACGGACGGCCACTGATTCTCATACGGATAGTCCTCGACCGGGCAGTCCTCAAACAGCGCCTTGAGCCGATCCACCGTGGCCGACATTGGGACCAGGGCGTGGGGTCGGGTCAAGAAGCCGTCCGCCTTGGGGGGTTCCGCATCGGCCAGGGTCGGGAACCCGTTCTGGCGAGCGCAAGCCGCCCAATTGTTGCTCGCCTGCGCGATCGCCTGCTTCTCACGCAGTTCGCCCGCAGGGTTGTCGAGCAAAATCGGCGGCACATAGTCGATTGCCTTGGTGCACGCCCGGTACGCGTCGGTGTAGTCGAATCCGCCCACAATCAAGTAGCTGACCCCCCACACGCCGAAGGGGAGGTCGGAGAATTCGGGTTGATACTTGGCCGCGAGCGTATCCATGACCTTTTGCTGGGCCTCGGCCGCCAAGGGGTCGATCGGCAAGGTACCTCCCCCGTGGCACATGCCGTCCTGCTCCTGACAGAGGATCCAAGGCTCGTCCTCTTCGAAGGCCACTTCGGCCTGGCCGTCTTCCCATTCATTCAGAACGGCTGGCACACCCTGCCCCCGCAGGCATTCGACCATCTGCGCCGCGACCAACGCCTGTTCCTTCGCCATCGCGGGAGCGACCGAAGCCGGCCCCTCCGCCAACGTCGCGACCTGCTCCTGGGGGCCCTCGCATCCAATCGACCCGATCGCGAACACCGGCAGCAAGGCGACGCCGGCGGCAACGGCGGCGATCTTCCTCCGGCCAGTCAGTCTCACGCAGATTGCCTTCCTCACGTCCGGTGATTGCCGATCGCTCGGCACCGCAGCCCCCGCTCCGCCGCCCAAGCCCCCGGCTCCCCTATAGCCTACGAGCGCGTGGAGACCACAGCCGCCAGCTGGCCTGGTGCGCCCCCACAGGGGCCCAATGCAACCAAAACCACGATCCTGATCCACCAGCGGATCAAGAAGCGCCCGAAGGTCGCATTCGGCGGCGAAACCGGGAAGCCCGGGCACCCAAATGCAACCCAAACCACGATCCTGATCCACCAGCGGATCAAGAAGCGCCCGAAGGTCGCATTCGGGGACGATCACCGCCCTGCAGGACCCCCAAATGCGACCCAAACCACGATTCTGATCCAGCAGTGGATCAAGAAGCGCCCGAAGGTCGCATTCGGGGACGACTGCCGTCCTGCGGGATCCCCAAATGCAACCCAAACCACGATCCTGATCCACCAGCGGATCACGAAGCGCTCCAAGGTCGCATTCGGCGGCGAAACCGGGGAGCCCGTGCACCCGAATGCAACCCAAACCATGATCCTGATCCACCAGCGGATCACGAAGCGCCCGAAGGTCGCGCTGAGGACCGTCAATCGGCGGCGAGGCGTCTCCGCCAGCCCTCGATCAGGGGTGCAGGCGGGATTCGACCAGGTCGGTCAGCGCGTCCAGCCAGGCCGGATGATCGTTGAGGCACTGGTGGCGGACGAACACGCCGTCCGGTTGGGCCGCCAAATAGGTGCCCTTGTTGAGGAGGTCGATTTCCTCCAGCGTCTCCAGGCAGTCCGCCACGAAGCCGGGGCAGGCGACGTCGATCCGCTTGACGCCCTGCGAACCCAAATGCGCCACCGTGTCGATGGTCGCGGGGGTGAGCCACGGCATAGGGCCGAATTTCGACTGGAAGGTGACCAGGCATTGCTCTTCGGTGAGGTCCAGGCGCGCGCGGAGCGCCGCCGCCGTCTCCTCGCATTGGCTCCGGTAGGGATCCCCTGCGCGGTCAAGCGAGACCGGGATGCCGTGGAACGACAGCAGCATCTTGTCGCCCCGTTCGAAGTCCGGCCGGCCGTGGCGCTCCCAGGCCTCCTCCGCCCGCAGGGCCAAGGCTTCGATGTAGCCGGGCAGGGTTGGGTAGGAATGCACCAGGGAGTACTCGAATTGGTGGACCGAGCGCAGTGCGTAACGCGCTACCTCGTCCATGATCGAGGCGACCGTGGGAACCGAGTACTGCGGGTACAGCGGCACAACCAACACCCGCCGCACGCCTTCTCCCCGCAGCGTTTCCAACAGCGTGCGCACCGCCGGGTTGCCGTAGCGCATGGTCGGCTCGACCCGGACCGGCTTGCCGACCCGCTCCGCCAGGCGTGCCGCCACCCCTTTGGCCTGCGCGTCCGTGTAGACCGCAAGCGGCGAGCCTTCTTCCAGCCAGATCGAGCGATACTTCTCCGCAGACCGCCTGGCGCGGAACGGCAGCACAAAGCCCTCCAGAATCCCCCGCCAGACAACCGCGTGCATGTTCACGACCCGCTTGTCGGACAGGAATTGCCGCAGGTAGCGCCTGACGTCGCGCGGCGTCGGAGTGTCCGGCGTGCCCAGGTTGACCAGCAGCACAGCAGTGTTCGCGCCCGGCAAGATCATGCTCGCTCCTTTTCAAGTTCGGTCGCGCGTTGTCGCCCGGCCCGAGTTCACCCTAGCGCCGACCAGGCCAGGAACGGGAGCCGTCCCCGTTTCCAGTACGATGCCGTCCGGTCAAGCCCCCCAACCCAGAGCGGGTTCGCGCCGACGCCCCCACGAAATGCGGGCGGCACCCCCGTCTCGGGGTGCCAGGCACCTTGGCAGGAGGCCCCGCCGACGCCCCGGTCGCCCCGGTTCAGCCGCGGCCGGGCAGAGACACGCCCTTGGGCCCCGCCGACGCGCCGGTAACGCCGGGTCCGCAGCAGTCGGGTAGTCAGGCGCTTTCGGAGAGGTCCCCTGCCGGCGCGGCCGGGCCGGGAAGTCAGGCGTTTTCGGCCAGATCGCGCCAAGGGCGCGCCCTGAGGCAGGCCCCGATCAGGGCACCCGCGCCCAATTCGAGCCAGAGCCAGCCCGCCAGGGGCCAGAACAGAATCCCGACCTCCGCCAGGCGGCCCGGGTCGGGAAGTCAGGCGTTTTCGGCGCGATTCCGCCAAGGGCGCGCCCTAAGGCAGGCCCCGATCAGGGCGCCCGAGCCCAATTCGAGCCAAAGCCAGCCCGCCAGGGGCCAGAACGGAGTCCCGACCTGGGCCAGGCGGCCGGGGCCGGCGGCCCCGCCCGCCAGCGCCACCAGGCTCGCCAGCAATGCGGCCGCCAGCAAAGACGCCAGCGCCGCCCCGATCGCCACCCTCCACCAAACCAGGTCGAGCCGACTGGCCAGCCGCCAACCCGCCACCAAGCCGGCCACCACCGGCACGGCCACCACTCCAACCGCGAACCAAGGCGGATTCGTAGCGGGCAGTAGGCCAAACAGCGGCAGCGCGGGCTCAACGCCGCCCACTGTCGCAAAGGCGGAGAACTCCGTTCCCTCACCGACCGCGAACCCAGGCCCGGCCAGATACGCGCCCGCCCAAAGCAAAAGGTTCGGCAGCAACGCCAAACAGAGCAGGCCCAATGCGATCCCGCCCACCACGCCGGGGCTCAGCGACTCGAACAATTCCGCGAACCGACGCCATCCGCCCACGCCCAAGGCCACCACCAGCCCCAATGCGCCCGCCAAGATCAAGCCGACCCCAGTCGCGGCCGCCCGGAAGGCGGCAATCACCTCCGGCGGAAGGTGTTCGTCCAGCCAGGTCCCCCACCAGCCCAGCAACTGCCCGTTGCCCGGTCGGTTGGCCCAAGCCAACCCGGCGCCCGCCGCGCCCGCGCCCCCGATCAGCGCCAGCCAGCCGGCTGACCGGGCCTCGTCCGCCAGCACATAGGCGATGAACGCGTCCACCGCCAGGAAACCGAGCACTCCGCCGCCTATCAGCGGCCACCCGCGCGCGGAGGTCACCCGCGAGAGCGCGGCCGCCGCCAGCGCCGAGACAAGCGGCAATCCAAGCGGGCTGATGGCGACCACGGCGCGAACGGCGCCGTGACCAATGATGGTCCACCCGAAGTGTCCCAGCACCCACAGGTCGGAGCCGAACCGGGCCGCGTCCGCCCAGGAGACGCCCGCGTTGAACGATTGCCCGGACGTGGCCGTGAACGCCGCCACCACAGGCGTGACCACTAAAACCCAGCTGAGCAGCGCCGCTTGTACCCCGACCAGGAGTCCGGCAACCGTGGGCGCCATTGTGCGCGGCGCGGGACGGGTCGCTGGTGAAACCGGGGTGGACTGGCTCATGGTTCAACCAATGTTGCCAGGCCGCTCCGCTCTAGCGGTCCTCCCGCGCCAGCAAGTCAGCGAAAGGCCCGGCGACTGCGGCCAACTCGGCGTAGGCCCCCTGCTGGACCACCCGGCCCGCGTCCATCACGTACACGCGGTCCGCGTTCTGGACGGTGCTCAGCCGGTGCGCGATCACGATCACGGTCTTGCCCGCCCACGCCTTTTCCAGCCGCCGCAGAACCTCAGCCTCTGCGCCTTGGTCGAGTTGGGACGTGGCCTCGTCCAGCACCAGCACGGACGGGTCCCGCACCAGCGCCCGCGCGAGCGCCAGCCGTTGCCGCTGCCCGCCGGAGAGCAGTTCGCCCATTTCTCCAACCGGGGCCTCCCAGCCCCCCGCGCGTTCGGCCACCACCGCGTCGAAGTTCGCCGCCGATGCCGACCGGCCCAGTTCCGCCCCCGTCGCCTCCGGCCGCGCCAACCGCAGGTTCTCCTCGATCGACATGTTGAACAGGTAGGGACGCTGCGCCGCCACTGAGACCTCGGCCCGCAGTTGGTCCAGCGGGTAGTCGCGGAGCGGCTTCCCGTCCAGCAGGATGACGCCTTCGGTGGGGTCCCAAGAGCGGGTCAGCAAAGACGTCAGGGTCGACTTGCCGGAGCCGGACGCGCCCACCACGGCGGTGACCTTCCCGGCGGCGGCAGTGAGGGAGACTTGCGCCAAGGCGGGCGAACTGCGGGCGGCCGCCGGATACCGGAATGTGACCCCCTCAAACCGGACTTCCGGGGCCGCCAATTGCGCCTTGGGGGTTCCTTCTGGCTCTTCCCCGAGCCCGCGACCAGTGGATTCAACGCCAACAGCCGAGGCGCGACGGACGGCCGCGGCCTGCGGCGGTCGCCCCCCGCCCTCTGACGCGCCCGGCCGACTCGCGACCGAACCGCTTCCACCACTCGGCGGGGCCGCGTCGGCCTCGCTGCCCGCCGCCGGCGGGGGTTCGTCTGCGCCGCGGGAATTGGCCGGTTGGCCAAGGGCGGGATCGTCCACCAGGGGCGCCGCGTCAGTGACCGCGAAGATGCGGCGGGCCGAGGCGTAGGCCTGTTGGAGGTCGGCGGCGAAGTCTTCCACCCCCAGGACGGGGGTGAACCCCGCCAGGGTCAGGCCCAAGGCCAGGCCGACTTGCGCCGAGGTGAGCTCGCCGCTGGTGACCACCAACAGTTCCGCGATCATGGTCAGGCCGATGACGAGGACGTTTGCCCCGCGCCGGGCGGCGTTGGCGCCGCCAATCGCTTTCATGCCCCCCGCCAGGCCTTGCGCCGCGTCTTCCATTTCCCTCAGGCGACGGTCCTCGTAACCGAAGGCGAGGACCTCGCGCACACCTTGAACCGAGTCGCGGACGTGGCCGGCCACTTGGCCGCGTGACCGGCGCAGTTCGGCGGCGCCCTTGGCGCTGGCGGCCCGGCCGATCGCCGGGGTGACCAGCCCCACCGCCGCAAAACCCACCGCCATGGGAATGGCCGCGGCCGGTCCCAGGGCGACGGCGGCGAAGGCCACCGTGCCGACTGGCACTATCACCGCCGTGACCGCCGGGGCGATCGTGTGCGCGAAGAACACCTCCACCCGGTCCACGTCCTTGGTGACCCGGCTGAGGAGGTCGCCGGTGTTACGGCCCTCGACCGCCGCCGGCGCCTGCGGGGCCAGCCGATCATAGAAGTAGAGCCGGAGCCGGGCCAGCACGCGGAAGGCGACGTAGTGCCCGCAGTACTGCTCCAAATACCGGGCGAAGCCCTTTACCAGTGACAACACAACCAAAGTGGTGATCACCGCGCCGAACCCGGAGCCCTGAGGCCAGGCCAACGCCTCGTCGCCCCGCCCGCTGGACGGGCCGGCGCCGAGCACCGCCCAGCCCGCCACCGCCAGCAGGGCTATGCCCGCGATCAGCCCGGCCGTTCGGAAGAGGATCGACAGGGCAAGCGGCGGCAGGATCGGCCGGGCGAGCGCCAGCAGCCGGCGTCGCAGCTGGCGCGGACTCATCGCCTGACCGGCCACGCCGTCCAGGGAATCCGGCGGGGCCGACTCGTCTGGGCGGCGGCCGCCCCGAGAAGTCGAGGCAAGCTGCCCTGCGGGTCGCCTGGCTTCCTGCGCCGCTCTTGGCTCGCTCCCGGTCATGAGCCCACCTCCACGGTCCGGTCGGCGTGCATGATGGTGGCCCGGCGGTGCGAGATCGCGATCACCGTCTTGTCTTCGCCCAGCTTCTCGAGCGAGGCGAGAATGGCCCGTTCGGCGGCCAAGTCCACGTGGGCGGTCGGCTCGTCCAGGATCAGGATCGGGGCGTTCTTGAGGAACGCCCGCGCTATCCCCAGGCGCTGGGTCTGTCCGCCGGAGAGGGCCAATCCGCGTTCGCCCACCGGCGTGTCCAGGCCTTCCGGCAATTCCGCGACGAAGTCGGCCAGGTCCGCTGCCGCCAAAGCCTCGGCTAGGCGCTCGTCCGGCGCGTCCTGGTCGGCCACCCGCAGGTTGTCCCGCAAGGTGCCCGTGAACAGGTAGGTGTGTTGGGCCACCACCGCGAGTTGCGCGCGCTGCCAGGCCAGCGGGACGGCGGTGACGTCCTTCCCGAAGAGTCTGATCGCGCCGCCGGCGGGCCGCAGGTTGCCCTGGATCAGTTCGGCGATCGTGGTTTTCCCAGCCCCGGACGGTCCGACGATGGCGACGTGCTCGCCTTGGTCTACAGCCAAGTCGAAGCCCGTCAAGACGGGCGGCCCCGCCGGGTAGGCGAAGTCGACGCCGCGAACCTCGACCGCCGCAACGTTTGAGCCAGCGGGCGGGCTAACCGCCTTGGGCGCCGGGCTCTCGGCGAGTGGCCGGGAGACCGCCGACGCGTCGGGGGCGCAGGGGCGCGCCTCGCCGGGCGTCTGGGCGCGCTGGTCGGCCCAGTCGGCTGGGGCGGCGGAGGCGATGGCCGACGGCCTAACGGCCTTGGGCGCCGGGCTCTCGGCGAGTGGCCGGGAGACCGCCGACGCGTCGGGGGCGCAGGGGCGCGCCTCGCCGGGCGTCTGGGCGCGCTGGTCGGCTGGGGCGGCGGAGGCGACGGCGGGCGGGCGGACGGCATCGGACAACTGGGCGGGCTGGTCCGCCGGGTCGGGGACGGCGGGCGGCTCGGCGAGGAAGGCCTTGATCTCCTTGGCGGAGGCGATCCCGCCCATGCCGATGTAGAAGAACTGGCCGATGCGGTCCAGGGGGTCCAGGAGGAGCGTGCCGCAAAGGACCAGCGCCAGGCCCTCGCCGGGGCTGATCGCGCCTTGGTCGATCCGCCAGAGGGACAGGGCGGCGACGGCGGCGACGAAGGCGAGCGAGAAGAGGGAGTCGACCACGAAGAGCATCAGCTGGTTGCCGGCGAGCAGGCGCATGACGTGGCGGCGGAGCTCCTCCGCGGCGGCGGCCAGGCTGGCGCCGTGGCGGCGGTCGGCGTTCAGGAGCCTCAGGGTGGGCAGGCCCTGGATGGCGTCGAGGAACTTGGCGGCGAAGACCTGGCCGTTTTCGCGGTAGCGGCGCGAGACGCCCCGGAACGCGGCCTGGAAACCGCCCAGGGCCACGGGGATGGCGGGGATCGCGATCGCCACCAGGCCTGCCACCGGCCAATCGACCAGGGCTCCCATCATGAGCAGGACCAGGACGGGGGCGGTCATCGAACCGATCATGGGGCCTAGGAACGAGCCCCGGTAGGCGGCGGCGCGTTCAACGCCGTCCGTGGCGGTGGAGACTATCGCGCCGGTCCGCTCGCGGGAGCGCTGAGCGGCGCCCAGTTTGAAGACGTGGGCTATGACGCGGCGGCGCTCGGCGGACTCGTCGGCTACCTGATCCTTGGCCGCCAGGTGCGGGATCAGGCCCGCCGCCACTGCGGCGACCAGGGCCAATCCCGCCATCAGGGCTTTGGTTTGGAGGTCCCAGGCCTCTTCGGCGAAGGGCGCGTCGCGCCAGGCGAGCCGGCCGATGGCGATGTAGAGCCCGGCCAGCGCGACGCTTTGGATCCAACTGAGAGCCACCACCGGGAAACGCCGCACCACACGCGCTAGCCTACCCAAGGACCGCGCCAGCCTGTTAGGCAAGCCTTACTTCTTGGTTTGGCCGTCTATCCAGACGGCCGCGCGCTTGGGCTGCGGGGCGTGGCCAAGACACGTCCGGCAGAGCGGTGGGAGCCGGTAGACGTGGGCCGATCTGTTCTAAACCTCATCCGCAAGCATTCTGGCTCCAGCGACGGGCCCCGCCGCTAGGTCGGAGCGCAGGCGCCGCTTTTGTCTGCAGCCAGCAGACCCTGGGTGCCGTCTCCGTGAATAGCATCATGCTTGTGCCGGCGCTGAAGCACAGCTGCTTCAAAGAGCGGGTTTGGCATAGGGCGTTACACGGGTCGTTATGAAACTGGGAGCACGGGGGCACAGGAGGAAAAGATGTTTTGTCAGAATTGCGGAAGGCAGTTGACGGACCAAGGAACGTTTTGCCCCAACTGCGGGACCAGACGCGCGCCAGGCGCACAAGCACCACGGCAATCTCCCCAGCCGATGGCCACAGGGCAGTCTCCTGGGGTTACGCCCGTGCCGCCGATGCCGCCCGACCCCGGCCCGGCGCAAGGCGCCAACCGGGTGCCCTATCCGCCGGGCCCCGGTCCGGCCGTGTACGCCAACAGGGCGGCCTACCCGCCGCCGGGCCCCTTCCCGCCTCATCCCGGAGTTCCTGGCCTCCGGGCTCGGCGCAAGCGACGCCTGAAGACGCCCGTCTTGATCACTGTTATCGTGGTCCCGGTTGTGGCGCTGTTCCTGCTCATTGGGCTGTTGAACGATCTCAGCGACGGAGAACTTGGAAATCAGCCCACAGCCAATGACCAGCCCGGGTCCAACGAGGGGACTGAGGCGCAAAAGAACGATCCACTGACCTGGTGCGCGCTCGCATCGCGGCCGATCGTTGTCGAGGACATCGCCTTCTCCTGCGACGCCTTGACCGTAGTCGTGAACAGCGCCGCGGAACCCGACGGCAAGTTCGTCGTTGACGTCCGGCTGAGCTTCTCCTCAGGCAAAGACACCGAAGCCGCAGTCGCGAGGTTTGAGGATGGCCATTTCGTGGTCGACGGCACACGATTGGAAATCGGGGAGGTGCTTGCTTTTCGCACCAACGTTGCTCTGGTGTCGGTTGCCGGGCAGGGCAAGGCTCCGTCAAGCATTGAACTGGTGGTCGGCGATCAGACAATGCTGCTGCGCGAGGGGTGACAGCGGTTCGACTCTCACGGTAGGCCAGTTGAAGGCTTTCGCCTCGAGCCGGGTCGCCCGACCGGATCCGACGGGTTTGGCCACTGCGCGCGGCGGAACGCCGCCTACGACCGGGCGTCGAGGAAGGCCTCCGACTGGGGGTGGTTGAGTTGGTCCAGCAGTGCCTCGCGGGCGGCCTCGCCCTCGGCGGTGTAGACGCCCGGCGTGAGGCGGTCATAACCGGGGACGGACCAGTTCAAGGCGACTTGGTGGACGCCGCCTTCGGAGTCTGTCACCGTGGTCGTGTCCGGCAGTTGCGCGATCACGTCCGCCTCTGACGTGGCGTGCGCCACGGAAAC
>JAITFE010000037.1 GCA_031281585.1 Bifidobacteriaceae bacterium
GCGCCTAAAGTGGGTACCGTGCCAGTGGCCATGGAGTGGGTGGCCGGGGGCGCCCTGGGGGCCACCCTGGCCCTGATCACCAACCCGATCTGGGCCTGGCTGTTCCACCGCACCGCCGAGGGCGACCGTTGGGACCGCCGTGAGGCCCCGCTGCCGGAGTTGGCCCGCGACTTGGCCGGCGCCTATGGCGGTTACGCCATGATCCTGACCCGCTCCCACAAAGTGGTTTACACCAGCGCGAAAGCGGAGACTTTGCCCGTCTACCAGGGCACCAAGCTGATTCACCCCGGACTGCAAGATCTGGCGGACAGCGCCTGGCGCGAAGACGAGTTGCAGGCGCGCCGCCTGTCTTTCACCGACCTGGGGCCGGTCGCGGACGCGGAGGTTCGAGCCACCCGCTTGGCCGACAGCTACATCCTGCTGACGGTCACCGACCTGACCGAGACTATGCGCTCCCGCCAAATCAGGCACGACTTCATCGCGAACATCGGCCACGAGTTGCGCACGCCGGTGACGGCGGTGGAACTGATCGGGTCGGCCCTGGCGGCCGGGGCGGAAGACCCGGAAACGGTCCGGCACTTCGCCCGTCGGCTCTCGCAGGAATCCAACCGCCTGGCCCGGCTGACCGAGGACATGATGGCCCTGGCCAAAGCCCAAGACCAAGACTCGAGCCGCTTTGCCGAGGTCCACGTGCTGGACGTGCTGGCCGAAGCGGTGGCACGGCATCGGACGGCGGGGGAGGAAGCCGGTATTGACGTGACGGTCGAGGCGGACCCCGCGCTGACCGTCTTCGGCGACAAGGACGCCCTGGTGACCGCCGTCGACAACCTGGTCGCCAACGCCATTGTCTACTCGCCGCCCGGCCGGCCGGTCTCGGTGACCGCCGTCTTGAAGTCCGGCGAGGTGGTGATCGCGGTCGCGGACCGGGGGATCGGGATTGAGACCGAGGACCAGGGGCGGGTGTTCGAACGCTTCTACCGCACAGACCGGGCGCGCTCGCGCCGGACGGGCGGCACCGGTCTAGGCTTGGCGATCGTGCGCAACACGGTGTCCGGCCACGGTGGCCGCGTGACGGTCGAATCGGAGGTCGGGCGGGGCTCGACTTTCACCATCCGGCTGCCGCGGCGGGCGTTGGGGGAGAACTCGTGACCGATCTGCTGCTGGTTGAGGACGACGAGACGCAGCGGGAGGCGCTGGCGTTTCTGCTGGGACGCGAGGGCTACGAGGTGCGGACCGCGCCAGATGGGGCGGCGGCGCTGGCGGAGTTCAACGCCCGGGAGCCGGAGCTGATCCTGCTCGATCTGATGATCCCGTCAGTGCCGGGCGCCGAGGTCTGCCGCCGTATCCGGCTGACCTCCGACGTGCCGATCATCATGTTGACCGCCAAGAACGACGAGGCGGATGTGGTCTTGGGGCTGGAATTGGGCGCTGACGACTACGTCACCAAGCCGTATTCGACCTTGGAGTTGTTGGCCCGCTGTCGCCGGGCGTTGCGCCGCCACCGCTCCTCGGCCGCGCCGGCGGGCGCGTTTCCCGATGACGCCGCCGCGGTTATCGAGGTGAACGGCGTCAGGTTGGATCCGGAGAGGCACCGCGTCTGGGTGGGCGGCGAGGAGGTGAACCTCCCGTTGCGGGAGTTCTCCCTGCTGGAGGAGCTGATGACCCACGCCGGCCGGGTGCTGACCCGTTCCCAGCTGCTTGAACGGGTCTGGGGCCCGGACTTCTACGGCGACGCAAAGACCCTGGACGTGCACGTCCGGCGCGTCCGCTCCCGGATCGAGGCGGACCCGACCAACCCGGTCCGCCTGGTCACGCTGCGCGGCCTGGGCTACCGCTTCGAAGACGGCTAACGGAAATGGGGACGGTACTTGTTTCCGGCAGGCCGGAAACAAGTACCGTCCCCATTTCCGCCTCAGCCCTTGCCGGTCAGCTCCCAAGCCCGGACGCCGCCGCCCAGGCCGGCGACGCCTGGGACCACCACCACGGCATCGGGCAATTTGGCGAGGACCGACGGCGAAATCATGCGGGAGTTGCCGCCGCCCACGTAGCAGCGGTCCCACCAATAGACGGGCTGGAGCAGTTCCAAGAGTTTGAGCACCCGGCGGGACCACAACGGGTCGCCCAGGGCGAGCCGTTCGCGCTCGCCGATGAACTCATCGAACGTGGTCCAGCGCCGGGCGGGCGCCGCGCTCATCTCAAGGTGCGGAGCGAGCCGTCCGGCGTCAAACAGGGCGGTGCCCAACCCCGTCCCCAGGGTGAGCATCAACTCCGTGCCGGTGCCGGCCACCACGCCACAGCCGTGGAGTTCGGCGTCATTCAGCACCAGGGCCGGCGTTCCGAGCGCGTCCTCAAGTTCGCCCCTCATGTCGAAACCAGCCCAGGACGCCTCCAAGTCCGGGTCGGATTTGGTGCCGGGGCCGGCGCGGTTGACGTAATGCGGGGTGTGCACCACCACGCCGTGGCGGATCATGCCGGGCATCCCCAGCGTCAGCCGGGCGGCCCTGGGGCCGGCGGCGGCGAGGTCCTGCACCATCGCGATGAGCGCCGTGGGCGGCAGGGGATAGGTCAACGGGAGCCGGCGCGGCTTGGACCGAAACGTGCCGTCGGCGTCCAACACCGCCGCCTTGACGCCGCCGCCGCCGCAGTCAACCGCCAGCGTCAGTCCGTCCACGACCCCAAGCATAGGTGGCCGCAGGCGGCCGCGCGGCGTTCCGCCGCCCAGTCTCCGGTTTTTCACGCCGATCGCCGCCGGATTGTAGGCTGGCCACAAACGCCCGCCCGTGTCTTGCGGTTTCATCAGCGCGAATGAGTCGCAGGGGGCCGTTTAGGCTGGTCGAATCCTCCTAAAAGGATCGCATCGACTAGCCGAAGGAGTATCCCCATGCCCAACGCCATCGCCTCGCTTGACGGCGCGTCCGCCCGTTGGCCCGTCCTTGCCCAAATGGCGGGTGGCGGCCGGGTCAAAGACGTGGCCCTGGTCGCGGCCGGAGCCGCCTGGGTGGCGGCGCTTGGCCAGGTCTCCATTCCGCTTGGATTCACGCCGGTGCCGATTTCCCTGGGCACCTTCGCGGTCCTGACCGCCGGCGCCGCGTTGGGGGCCAGGCGGGCGGCGGCCGCAATGACCCTGTTCCTGGTCGCGGGCGTGGCCGGGCTGCCGGTCTTCGCCGCCGGCCAATCCGGCGCGGGCCTTCCCACCATGGGCTATGTGGCCGGGTACGTGGTGGCGGCGGCCTTGGCGGGCTGGGCCGCCCAACGCGGATTCGACCGGTCGTACTGGCGCACCCTCGGCGTGATGGCGCTCGGCAGCGCCGTCGTCTACCTGGTCGGCGTGCCCTATCTGGCCCTGGCGGCGGGCCTGGATCTGCGTGGTGCGGTCATTCAGGGCATGGCGCCCTTCCTGGTCGGCGACCTGGTCAAGGCGTTGGCCGCCGCCGCGACGCTCCCAGGCGCCTGGCGTGCGGTGACGGCGAGCGGCGCCCGCCGTTCGCGGGCGGTCACAGGTCGGTGACGGGCCGTCCGGTCTGTGACGGGTGGTTCGGGGCGGTGGCGAAAAGACCGCCGTCGTAGACCGGGGGCCGTGTTTGCCTGCCGCGTTTCCTTAGGTCAGCGTGTCGCGCCGCCCACGTCAACACGGCCGGACGCCGGTTCTTCACCGGCGTCCTAGACTTGTTGCCCGTGCAACGCTGGAAATCGCTGGCCGACGTCCCGGCCGACTTCGGGCCGTCGGTCGTCACGCTGGGGAACTTCGACGGCATGCATCGCGGCCATCAGTTCCTGGTCGGCGAGGTGGCGCGGCGGGCCCGCGCCAGGGGTGCCAAGGCCGTTGCCGTCACGTTCTACCCGCATCCCGTGTCGGTGCACCGGCCGGACCGCGGTTTGGTCCAGCTCCAGCCCCTAGCCGAACGCCTTGAAGCGCTTGAGGCGATCGGCTTGGACGCCGTCCTGGTGGCTCCCTACAGCCTGGAGTTTTCCCGCCTCAGCCCCCGGCAATTCGCCGAGTCCTACCTGGTCGAAGGCTTGAGGACCGCCGAAGTCGTGGTGGGCCAAGACATCCATTTCGGCGCGGACAATTCGGGGGACCTCGGCACCATGCGCGAGCTGGGGGCCGAGTTGGGTTTTGACGTCGTGGCGATCGGCGATCAGGGCGACCCGGAGGACCGGCGGCAGGCGCGCTGGTCCTCCAGCGCCGTCCGCCAGGCCTTGGAGAACGGCGACGCCGCCGAGGCCGCGCGGGTTCTGGGCCGCCTGCACCGGGTTGTCGGCCAGGTGGTGCGCGGCGACGGCCGGGGCCGGGGGTTGGGCTTTCCGACCGCCAACTTGGGCGGCCATGTGACCGGCTTGATCCCGCAGGACGGCGTCTACGCCGGCTACCTGATTCGCGTTGGCTTGCCTGAGGGGACGCCGGACCGGGTCCTGCCGGCCGCCATCTCAATTGGGGTCAACCCAACCTTCGCCGGACGCGAGCGCCGCGTCGAGGCCTATGTCTTGGGCCGCGACGACCTTGAACTTTACGGCGAGACGGTGGCCGTCGACTTCGTGGCCCGCCTCCGGCACACGCTCACGTTCTCCACCCAGCAAGCGCTGATCACCCAGATGCACGACGACTCGGCCGCCGCTTCCCGCGTCTTGGCCGGTCAGCCCGCCACACGCCGCCGCACGGCCCTCTGAGCCGGCGCCGCCGGCCCGCCCGCAGCAAGTAGGGTTGGTTGCCGTGGCCTTGACAATCGGAATTGTGGGACTGCCCAACGTGGGCAAGTCGACCCTCTTCAACGCGTTGACCCGCAACCAGGTGCTGGCGGAGAACTACCCGTTCGCCACAATCGAGCCGAATGTGGGCGTGGTCGCCTTGCCGGACAAGCGCCTGCCGGTGCTGGCGTTGCTTTTCAAATCGGCGAAGGTGGTCCCGGCCACGGTCAGTTTCGTGGATATCGCCGGGATTGTGCGGGGCGCCTCGCAGGGGGAGGGGCTGGGCAACCAGTTCCTCGCGAACATCCGCGAGGCGGACGCGATTTGCCAGGTCATTCGCGTGTTTGACGACCCGGACATAGTTCACGTCGAAGGCCGGGTGGACGCCGCGGCGGACATTGAGACCATCAACACGGAGCTGATCCTGGCGGACCTGCAGACCCTTGAGAAGGCGGAGGCCCGCCTTGAGAAGGAGGTCCGGATCAAGCGGGGCGACCCGGCGGTGCTGGCGGCGTTGCTCAAGGCGAAGGATTTCCTGGATAACGGCACCACCCTGTACGCGGCGGCGAGGCAAGGGCTGCTGGATTTGGCCCCGTTGCGGGAGTTCTCGTTTATGACCGCCAAGCCGTTCATCTATGTTTTCAACGCCGACGATGCCGTGCTGGCGTCCCCAGAGCGCACCGCCCTTTTGCGGGAGCTCGTCTCGCCCGCCGAGGCCATCATCCTGGACGCCAAATTCGAAGCCGACCTTGTCGAGTTGGAGCCCGAGGACGCGGCCGAATTGCTGGCCGAGTCTGGCCAGCCGGAATCCGGTCTGGACCACTTGGCGCGAGTCGGCTTCGCCACCCTGGGATTGCAGACCTTCCTGACCGCCGGGCCGAAGGAATCCCGGGCTTGGACCATCCGGCGTGGCTGGACCGCGCCGCAGGCCGCGGGCGTTATCCACTCCGACTTCGAGCGGGGCTTCATCAAAGCCGAGGTGGTCTCCTTTGACGACCTGGTTTCCCTGGGCGGCCTGGCCGAGGCCCGCGCGGCCGGCAAACTCCGAATCGAGGGTAAGGACTACGTCATGGAAGACGGCGACGTGGTCGAGTTTCGTTTCAACGTGTGACGACTCACGTCGACAGGCGATCAGGCCGGTGACGGTCGCCATGGCGGTATGCTTTCGGTATGACTCAAAAGATCGCGGTGAGCTTGCCGGATGAACAGGTGGACTCGGCTCGACGGGCGGTCAACCAAGGCAGGGCCAAATCGGTGTCGGGATTCATCAGCGCCGCTATAGCTCGCGCTGAACAGGAGGACAGCCTGATCCAGCTGTTGGAGGATCTTGACCGGGAGCTGGGTCCGGTGAGTGAGGAGGATCTGGCATGGGCCGACCGCGAACTGGGCTTGGCGTGACGGGCCGGCACCGGTGACGGGATAACCCTGGACAGCGGGGCTCTGTTGGCTCTTGAGCGGGGCGCTACCGCGGTCCGCGCGTTGCTTCGCCGGGCTGCGGACAACGGCTTGGCGTTGTCCGTCCCCGCTGGGGTGGTCGCGCAGGCTTGGCGGGGCGGTCCGCGCCAGGCCCGTGTGGCGCGGCTGCTGCGGGATCCAAGGGTGGTGGTGGTCCCTCTGGACGCTGTAAGCGCTTGGGCTGTCGGCGTCCTTTGCGGGCGAAGCGGACATGGTGACATTGTCGATGTCCACGTCGCGTTGGACGCCAGGCAGCGGGGCCACTCGGTGGTGACCTCAGATCCGGGGGACTTGCGGAAGATCGATCCGGGCCTCCGTTTGATCGTTGTGTAGGCGAGGCGAATCCGGGAGGCGGACGCGATTTGCGAGGTGCCGCGCGTTCGGCGACCGGGCGGGTGCGGCGTTCGCGCGTCCTGATCCGCGCGCACGCTCCGAGCAGCAGTAGCCCGGCCGCCCCGGCCAGCGGCCAGCCGATGTCCGCGCCCGTGACGGGAAACGCCTCATCGTCCGGCTGCGGCTCGGCCGGTTGGGAGGCCGCGCGGATCACGTCCCATCCGATCAGGGAACCGTCCAGCGCCTGCACCACGATCCGGTGGTCGCCTAGCGGCGTGCCAGCCGGGATGGTCACCGTAGCCCGGCCGTCCGCATCCAACGTGACCGTGCCCAACAGCACCGGGGTTGAGTGCAACCACACCCGCACCCGCTGTCCGCCCCGGCCGGGCACAACCACGCTCACCTGACTGCCCGGCGCCGCCGAGGCCGGAACATCCACCCCACCACGCGACCCCTCAGTCAACGCATCGTCCGGCACCGGAGTCACCTGCGGGTCCGGGTCGGGATCGTCCGGGTCCGGGTCACCAGGGTCCGGATCGTCGGGGTCCGGATCGGCAGGATCGGGATCGGCAGGATCGGGATCGGCAGGGTCGGGATCGGCAGGGTCGGGATCGGCAGGGTCGGGATCGGCAGGGTCGGGATCGGCAGGGTCCGGGCCGGGACTGGTGATTGTCACCGGCGCCGACTCGGGGGAGGCCGCCGACGCGCCGACGGCGTTGACCGCGATCACCGTGGCACGGTAGGTGCCCGGCTCAACACCGGCGAACACCGCCGAGGTGGCATCCGCCCCCACATCCCGCACCAGCGGGTTGTCTCCGCCCAGAAGCCTCACGGTGAACCCGGTCAACGGGGAACCCCCATCGTCCGGAGCGGACCAGCTAACAGTCACCGCGTCCCCGTCCACTGCAGCGGTCGGCGCGGCGGGCGCCGCCGGGACGGTCGGCTCAGGCCCGGGGTCCGGGGTCGAGGCGACCGTGACCGGGTTGGACGCCGGCGACGGCTCCGAGGAGCCAACCGCGTTCGCGGCCACCACCGTCGCCGTCCAAGAACCGGCAGGCACTTCGGTGAACACAACCGACGTCGCGTCCGCGGCCGCCGCCGCCACCAGCGGGACCCCGAACGCGG
>JAITFE010000038.1 GCA_031281585.1 Bifidobacteriaceae bacterium
CAGTCGCCCGCACGCCGACCGCCGCCGCGCCCAAACCAGACGAAGCGATCACGGCCGGATTCGCCAACACGGAACCCCCGACCCGGTCCACCAAGAACGCCGAACCAGCCCCAGACAACTCAAACGACACGTCCCGACCCTCGACCAAACCACCCAACACGTCGCTGACCACCACAGACGCCCAATGCACCCCGCCCGCCGGATCAACCGAACCAGTCGAATAAGCGAACGACGCCCGGACCGCGTCGAAGTCCAAACTAGGCGCCGCGAACTCAACCACCGCCGTGGAGCCCACCTGGGACCCGCCGACCTCCGCCTTGACCTCATACGAACCAGGCGATGCGACCGTGAACGAACCCCACTCCGCCGCGCCGGAAGCGTTCGTCGTCAAGCTCACGCCGACCGTCCACGCCGTTGCGCCCTCCGCCCGATGCGAGAACACGACCGACTCGGGCGTGGCCCACGCCGCACCGTACTGGTCAACCAACGACACCCGGAACCCATGCGCGGAGCCGACCACAGGCACCAACCCCTGCGTCAACCACACAAACGACGAGGCGCCCAAATCAAGGGCCGGCGGCGGCGGAGCGATCGGCACGAACTGAACAGTCACCGTCGAACCCACCTGCACGCCGACAACCTCAGCCCGCACCTCGTAAGACCCGACCGAAGTCGAAGTGAACGAACCCCACTCAGCCGCGCCCCCCGCAGTCGTCACCGTCGCGCCCACAGTCCACGCCGACCCGCCCACAGCCCTGTAGGAGAACTCCACCGGCACCGGGGTGGTCCACGGATCCCCGTACTGGTCAACCAACAACACCCGGAACCCATGCGGATCGCCCGGATACACCATCCGACCCTGCGTCAACCACACAAGCGACGAGGCGCCCAAGTCAACCAGCGGCGGCTGCGTCGGGGTCACGAACAAGAAGTCCACCACCCCCACAACCTCCGAACCAACCCGCACAACCAAATGCGCCGACGTGTCAGAAGAAGCCCGCACCGACACCCGCGCGGCCCCGACATCGGACGAGCTCACCACCAACGGATTGTCGCCCAACGCCGCCCCCGACGCCGCATCGGCGAAGAACGCCGAACCCGCCGGAGACAACTCAAACGACACGGCCTGGTCCCCGACCAAACCACCCAACACGTCGCTGACCACCACAGACGCCCAATGCCCCGCACCCGCCGGATCAACCGGACCAGTCGAATAGGCGAACGACGCCCGGACCGCGTCCAAATCCAAATCCGGCGCCTCGAACTCCACCGTCACAACCGAGCCCACCTGGAACGCGCCGACCTCGGCCTTCACCTCATACGAACCCGGCGCGGCGACGGTGAACGAACCCCACTCCGCGACACCGGAAACGTTCGTCGCCTCGGTCGCCCCGACAATCCACGCCGTGGCGCCCGCAGCCCTGTAAGAGAACACCACGCTCTCAGACGAAGCCCACGCCGCACCGTACTGGTCAACCAGAGAAACCCGGAACCCATGCGGCTCGCCCGGATACACCACCTGGCTCTGCGTCAACCACACAAGCGACGAGGCACCCAAATCAAGCGCCGGCGGCGGCGGAGCGATCGGCACGAACTGAACAGTCACCGTCGAACCCACCTGGGAGCCGACCACCTCAGCCTTGACCTCATAAGACCCGACCGAAGTCGAGGTGAACGAACCCCACTCAGCCGCGCCCCCCGCAGTCGTCACCGTCGCGCCCACAGTCCACGCCGACCCGCCCACAGCCCTGTAGGAGAACACCACCGGCCCCGGGGTGGTCCAAGGATCCCCGTACTGGTCGACCAACAACACCCGGAACCCATGCGGATCACCCGGATACACCACCCGGCTCTGCGTCAACCACACAAGCGACGACTTCTCCAGATCCAAGCTCAAAGTCGGCGCCGCGAACTCCACCACGACCGTCTGACCCAGTTGGACGTTGTTGAACTCCGCCTTCACCTCGTAAGAACCAGGCGCGGACACAGTGAACGACTCCCACTTGGCCACATCCAAATACGGGGTCCCGCTGTAGCCCTGGGTCCACACCGATTGCCCAACAAGACGATACGAAAGCACCACCGGGGCGCCCTGACGCCACACCTGCAACCACGGGCCGCCGAACTGATCCCGCAAGGTTAGCTGCAGCTTGTGCGGCGAGCCGACCACCACAGCGTCGTCGCACGTCAAGCACTCAAACACCGACCCGGCCGGGTCCAGTGCGGCAGCCACAAACGACACCGACACCACCGAACCCACCGCAGAACCGCCGACCTCCGCCTTGACCTGATATACGCCAGCCTGGGCTGCGGTGAACGAATCCCACTCCGCCACACCCGCTCCTGCGGGCACGCTCTGGCCAACCGCCCAGGTCGACCCGGCCTCCGCTTTGTAGGAAAACACCACGGTCTCCGCCGCCGTCCACGGATCGCCATACTGGTCAACCAACGACACCTTGAAACCGAACTTCGGCGAATACCCCTCGCCAATCACCTGGGTGTCGCCCTCCGTCAACTTCTCAAACGACGAACGCGACAAGTCCAGATGCGGCTGCTCGGGCGGCTGGTCTTGGAAAACCACTGAGGCGGGCGAACCAACGCTGATGTCGCACTGCGAACCCCAGCTTTCGCCTTCATGGCTCGCGGTAACCTCCGCCTGCGCCGTGAACTGGAACGTCCCCGCCACCTGGGAGGTTACGGTCAAGCTCGCCGCGCCGTCCGCGTCAATCGGAACGGTCACCGAATAAGCACCCGCCCCGCCCAACTCCATCGCCTCGCCGACCGAGGTGAACACCACCGACCCCTCGCCGGCGGTGAACGGCACGCCGTCCTGATCCGTCAGCACCGCTTTGACAGTCCACTCGGATTCGCCGTCAGCGATCACGGGCTGTTCAGACCACTCCAGGCGGCTCAAACCCTCGCCAGACGTGACCTCGCGCGGAACGAAGTTCAACGCCGCCGCCACCGGCGAGCCGTCAGAAGCGCTCGCAGTCGACTGCCCGTCTATCAGCAGCCGCTCAAACGCCGCGCCGCCCACCGTCGCGGACACCAGGAGCGGCTCCCACTCCCCGCTCACGAACGGCGAGGTCAACGACACCGAGGCGTAACCGGATCCATCCGTGACGGCCGTCACCTCGCCGGGGCCGGTCGACAGGCCGGCGGACGTGTACTGCGGGAAGGCGAACTTCACCGTGGCGCTCTGCATCGGCTCGCCGTAAGCGTCCCTCGCCACGGCGCCCACAACCAAAGTGGAACGGCCGTTCGCGACCGCCCGGACGGCATCGGCGGGCTGGATCAACCACGACTCGGCCGGGGAAAACACCCCCGGCTCGGGCTGGTTGGCGAACTGCACAGTCAGGATCTCGCCGACCTGGAAGCCGCGGACTGTGACCGTCACGTCGAAGAAGCCGGCATGGGACTCGGGCAAGCCGAGTTCGTATTGGCACACGCCATTAGCCGCCACCCTGGTGACGCCGGTAGTCCAAGAGGCCGTGCCATGATTGCGGTGGGAGAACACTGCGTTTTCCGTACCAGTCAACAATTCGCCGGACTCGTCCCGCAAGGTCAACTCGAACACATGGACGCCAGTGCCCGCCACTGGCGTCTGCGCAGCGGTCAGTGCCACAAACGTGGACTTCTCCAGGCTGAACGGCAGGGGCCCGAACTCCACCGTCACCGTTTCGCCAACCTGGTTGCCGTCCAGTTCGGCCTTGACCTCATACAGGCCCGGCGTGGTCTGGGTGAACGTGTTCCAAGCCGCCACGCCAAAGTATGTGCCGGATCGCACGCCCTCAGTCCACTCGGACGCGTCCTTGGCGCGGTAGGAGTAGACAACCGTGCGGCCCGTGTAGCTCACCTGCCCAAACTGATCCCGCAGGGTCGTCTCGAACTTGTGCGGGTTGCCGACCATAGGGGTCTGGCCCTCCGTTACCCAGACGAACGAGGACTGCGTCAGGTCCAACACCCGCGCGGCGAACTCGACCGTCACGGTGCCGCCCACCTGATGGCCGTCCACCTCGGCCTTCACGTCATACTTGCCTGGCGTGCCGCTGGTGAACGAGTCCCATCCGGCCACGCCGTCCGTCGTGGTGACTGTGGGGCCGGTGGTCCAGTTTGCGGCGCCCTCGGCTTTGTAAGAGAAGACCACCGATTCTTCGGCGGTCCACGGATCGCCATTCTGATCCACCAGGGACGCCTTGAACCTGTGCTGCATGTCGGTGCCCACGGGCTCCGCCGCCGACAGCGCCTCGAACGAGGACTTGCCGACGTCGAGCTGAGGCTGCGGGATTGTCCCGCCTTGGAAGATCGCGACGGCTGGGGAGCCTTCTTCGATTTCGCAGTCCGAGCCCCAGGTTTGGCCGTCGTAGGCGACCGTCACATTCGCGTGCGCCGTGAACTCGAACGTCCCCGCCACCTGCGAGGTCACAGTCAACACGGCCGCCCCGTCGGCGCCGATCGGCACCTGAACGCCGTAGTTTCCGGGGCCGTCCAACTCCATAGCCTCGCCCACCGAATAAAACTCGACATATCCCCCGACGCCGCCCGTGAACGGCAAACCGTCCTGATCAGTCAACACCACCCTGACAGTCCACCCCGACTCGCCGTCAGCGGCGACCGGGTCCTGGGACCACTCCAAACGGCTCAGACCAGCGCCAGACGCGACCACGCGAGGAACGAAGTTCAAACGCGCCCGCGCCGGAGCGCCCCCCGGCGCCCCCACATTCGGGCTCCCCGCCGTCTGCAACCGCTCAAACGCGGCCCCGCCCACGCTCGCGGTGACCGCAAACGGGTCCCACAAACCGCGCATGAACGGCGACGTCAACGTCACACTCGCGTAACCCGCCTGGTCCGTGGTCGCCTCCACCTCGCCCGGCCCGGCCGTCAAGCCAACGGACGTGTACTCCGGGATGAAGAAGCTCACCGTCGCGCCCTCAACCGGGTCGTCAAACGCGTCTCGCACCACCGCGCCCACAACCTGGACGCCAACCCCGTTCGCCGCAGCCGTGTCCTCGTCCGCCGGCTGGATCAGCCACGAGTTCGCCACCGAAGGCGCCCCCGGGAGGGGGCCGGCCTCGGCGAACTTCACCTGGGCGATGCCGCCGACCTGCCTACCAGCAACCTCGGCCTTCACGTTGTACACGCCAGGCGCCGACGCGTTGAAAGCGTCCCACCCGGCCACGCCGCCCGCGCTGGTCACCGCGGCGCCCTGCGTCCAGGTGGCCGCGCCGTCCAACTGATAGCTGAAGACGACGGTTTCGGGGCTGGTCCAAAGGCCGCCGAACTGGTTCTTCAGCGTCGCCTCGAACTGGTGCGGGGCGCCGCCCACCGGCGGGGTCTGGTCCGAGGTCAACGCGGTCAGCACCGACTGGCTGCCGCTCAACTCTGGAACCGTCGAAGCCTGCACAAACGTGGCCACCGAGTTCCAGTCCTCCAGAGAGCCGGAACCCAACCCCTCGCCGTAAACCTGCACGCCGATCGAGTATTCGCCCGGCTCTGTGGAGGTCACCGGGGCCGTGTAAACACCCCAACCCACGTGGCTGAAGACCCCAACCGTGACGCCAGGCCGATTGGGGATGGCCACGATCGCCGCCGCCGCGTCGACCACCGGCCCGTCCTCCTCATCCCGCAACTGAACGGTGACGGTGGCGGCGGACACCCCATCCGCCGGCACAGACGCCCCGGAGACCGTGTACCAAGTGTTGTCCGCTGACAGATCGTACGGGGTGCCCAACCAACGCAAAACCTTAGGAGAACCCTGCAGATCCTCGCCGTCCCCGGTGGCGACCAGGTGGCAAACACCGGGGTTGTCGCTCCAGACGGTGGCCACCGCCTGGCCGTTGGCGTCAAGCTTCGCCTCGAAGTTTTGGCGCCACGCCCAGAAGTTGCCAGGGTCGCTCGGGTCCACAAAGTGGGCGTCACAGCCGGGCGACTCCAGGATGCTGACGCCAAAGTCCGCGTAGCCGTCGTCGCGACCTGCGGCCCTGTGCGTCTTGCCGCGACCCCAGCCGGTGATCGTGATCTGGTAGACCTGCCCTGGCGGGATTGCGACCGGCACGCCATCGGCCGCGTCGTTCGGGTCGTTCGGGTTGTCCACCGGCAGCGACGGTGACACGACCAGGGTGGAATCCTGATCCCAAGGATCAGGTTGGCCAAACGTCAGGACCACGGTGGTGGATGCGGGATTGCCTTGGTTCGCCACGGCGAATTCGCCGTTCCGGTCCTTGTAGGTGACCGTGATGTGGCGCGGGCCGGGTTCTGTCGAAGACACCTCAATGAAGGCGTAGCCTTCTTCGCAGCTCCTATAACCTCCATAGCCCCGGTAGCAGTAGAATCGGCCCCCGTCCATGTCAAACAGTCCCACGCCGCCCAACGGATCGCTGGCCGCCGGCGCCCAGTTGAGTCCACCCGCCGAGTAGGTCACCGGGTTCCCGTCCGCGTCAAGCAACCTCACCATCACTCTGGCGGCATCCGCGTCGCCGTCGTAGTTTCCCGTGCCGGGCAGCGGCTGCCAACTTGCTGCCGGCACATGACTTGAGTCATCCCAGGCACTGGACTTCGCCGCGCTCACCGGCTGCTCCGTTGATGCCAGCATGTGGGCTGTGTCATAAGCGACGCCCATGTAGGTGAAGGCCTGAAGCGGCTGCCCGTCGAACGTCACTTGCAGCTGGAAATCGCCTGGCACAGTGCCTTTGAAATAGGCGATGTACTCGCCGTTGGCCTCGTCCAGGAAGCCGCTCACCTCCAAGCCGCTGCCCTCAGGCGTCACAACCGCCAAGCGATGCGCCTGGCCAGCTATCCAATCCTCGCCAAAGCGCGTTTCGGAGCCCATCAGGTCCACTTCGATGGTTCCCACATCTGCGCCGTTCGCGACCACCGGGCCTGTATTCCCTACTTCGAATCTGGAGGCGTACGGCGTGATCAGGTCCGGCTCATCACCGGCAGTCCACTCGAGGACCTTGGGCGACCCGGCAATCGGACCGTTGGCGTACCCCCGGTATTGCTGCAATTCGGCGGTCAGCTTGCAGGTCCCCGGATACTCCATCTGCTGCCAGATGTACGCCACCGCGCGACCGGTCAAAGAGGTGGTGACTTGGACATCACGATGCCAGCCGTAGTCGCCGCCCTCGACCTGCGCCTCGCACACGCCCTCGTCCCAGTGGTTCAGACGCAGGTACACGTCTTGGCCGCCCACCCGGTTGTTGCGGCCCTCGTCCCAGGTGGTGATGATCACCTTGTAGCGCTGCTTCGAACCGTTCCGCAACGGCGCGGGCACGCCGTCGGGCGCGTCTGCGGGGTCATCCGGGTCGTCTGCCGGATCCGACGGTGTTACCACCAGTGTGGAGTCGACCCGGCTGGCCGGCGGCGTGACGAAGTAAGCGCGCAACACCTTTGAACTCGGGGAGTCGCCGTTGACTATCGCCACCGCGTTCGGGGTGCCCGGCATATAGGTCACCGTCACTTGGCGTTCGCCGGCCTTGGACGAATACACGTCCAGGCCGTACACGCCGGAAACGCACTCGCCGTTCACGGGCACCTGTGTGCAGGCAAAGGCTTCCTCGTTGCCGAAGTAGAGGCCTATTCCGTCCAGCGGGTCGCCGGGGGCGACTGCGGCGACCAGGTCTGCCGCCGCGTTGGTCACGGGGTTCCCGGCGGCGTCCTCCAGCGTCACCTTTATGATCTGCTTCCCCCACTCTCCCACAGTCGAATTGGGGCGGTCATGATTGGCCTGCTGATTCTCCCGCTGGGTGATCCTGGCCTGCGACCGGGCCGCCGAGGGCGGCGGGCCCTCCGGGGCCACCAAGGTGCCCGTGGCGTTGCCTATCCCGGGTTGGACGCTCAAGGTTTGGTTCGCGGCCTTGACCGTGATGTTGTAGGACCCGGCGGCGGTGCCAGCGTACGCGGCCACATAGCGGCCGTTGCCTGTGTGGGTAAACGAATCAATGCTGATTCCGCTGCTCGGCTGCGCCTCAGCCTGAATCAGGTCCGCATACTGAATGGAGGGCTTCCCGTTCGTGCCATACAACTGAACCTCAATGGTGCCTTGGTCCACGCCATTGGCCAACACCGGCCGGGCGGAGACGCTGAACCAGGTCTTGGCGCTGGCCAGGTCAAGGGGGCCGTCGACCCACACCAATTGCTTTGTCTTGTTCGGCAGGTCGCGGGAATCGCCCTCCCACGTCAGCGTGCACTGGCCAACCTCATTGCCGACCACTTCGATGGACAGGCGGCCCTCCTCTGAGGTGCTGCGCACCTGGTAAACCTGCGTGCCGTTTGGGAACGTGGCGTGGCAGTCCTCGCCCTCCAGGGTCAGGCGGATGACGTAATCGTCGACGGGGACGCGGTTGTTGCGGCCCGCGTCCCAGCGGGTGGCCGTCACTTGGTAGGACCCGCCCACTGGCAGCGGCAGCGGCACGCCCCTGCCGTCATCGGCCGGGTCGTCCGGGTCGTTCTCCGGGTCGGAAGGCGAAACCATCAGCGTCGAGTAGTCCCAAGACGAACCCTCATCCACCACGAACTCCGCCAACAGCACGTCGGATCCCGGCCGGTTCCCGTCTTCAAGTTTGAACGAGCCTGGCAAGCCGTCCCGGTACACCACTTGCAACTGCCGCACGCCGGCGACTGACGCGCTGACGAATGTGTAGTAGGCCCCGTCCAGGCATTCCCCCGTGTCCGGATCCAGCTCGTCAGCGCAGGCGAACGTGCCATCCGCAGGAGTGAAGAACAGGCCTTGCCCGTTCGCCGGATCGCCCGCAGCGGCACGGATTTTGAGCAACGGGCTGGAGGCGACATCGGTGATGGGGTAGCCCTCCCCGTCTGCCAACACCACGTAGACCTCAAAGCCGTCGACTATCTCCGGGTGCTCGGCAGCGGACGGGTTGAGCGCGTTCGCGAGGGCCGTATCCGTGCCTATGTCAGCGTAAGATTCGGCCGGATCGGCCAGGTTTTCGCCCGGATCTGCGGCGGCTGCGGCCTCAAAGTAGAGCGTGGCGTCCGCGAACACCTGATGGTTTTCGCGCGAGTCGCCGACCAGTTTGTAGGTGCCGGGTTCGGTGGCTACCACGCTGAGGCTGGCCCATCCGCTGTCATTCAGCGTGACGTTAATATCCGGCGAGCCGTCGTTTTCCCAAAAGAACGCGCCGCCTGCGGGGGCGTCATCCTGCGGCACAACATGGAAGGAGACCTCGGCGCCTGCGGCGGGCACCGGCTCACCGCCCGGCTGGCCGGTGCCCATCCCAAGGATTTCGACCTGGTAGTCCGCCTCCCCGTTGGCGGGGATTGGGCTGGCCGGGTCCGGTTCCGGGTCCAAGACGAGCTGGGAAGGCCCCAGTTCTGGCACCAAGGCCGCCGCCTCCTGGGCGGACGTGAACCCCTGGGCCACGATCAAGCCCGCCATCGCCATGACGATCGCGGTGGCCATCGCCGCCGGTCTGCGCCAGTAACCGCCGGTCAACGGCCGCAAAATGGTTGGCTTAAACATGTCTGGCACCTCGATCTGTGTGGCTGGGCGATACATTGGCGCACACGATCAAACGCGGTACGCTCCTGCGGGGACTTTAGCCCACGTCAAACTCGCATTTCAGAGGTTTTGAGCAGAAGTACCCATAGCCGCGCGAATTGCCGCGGCGTCTATTCCGCCGAACTCCGGGAGGCGAAAACCCGAAAGCAACACCGTCCCGATTTACGGGGCGGGGACGGCGCCTGCCCCGTGGCGCCGTCTCCGCTTTCGTCAGGCGTTGAGGCGGCGGCGAGCCGCCCCGACCAGCATCGCCCCGGCGCCCAGGAAGCCCAGCACCAGTCCGACCAGCACCCCCAGGCCCGCCGAACCCGTGCGCGGCAGGTCGTCGTCGCCGTCCGAGCCCCCGGTCGCGGTGGCGCTTGAGCCGCCCGTCGGGCTGGCGCTCGCGCTGGCCGTCGGATCGCCGCTCGCGCCGCCGGATGGGCCACCAGTCGGCTGGCCGCTCGGGCCACTCGTGGGACCACCGGTCGGTTCGCCGCTCGGACCACCCGTCGGGCCGCCCGTCGGCTCTCCGGTCGGGCCTCCAGTCGGGCCGCCCGAGGGCCCGCCGCTTGGGCCACCTGTCGGTCCGCCAGTCGGCTCTCCGGTCGGGCCGCCCGAGGGCCCGCCGCTTGGGCCACCTGTCGGCCCGCCAGTCGGCCCTCCAGTCGGGACGCCAGTGGGCCCGTCAGTCGGTCCGCCGGTCGGTCCGCCGGTCGCGCCGCCAGTGGGTCCGCTGGTCGGGCCACCGCCCAACGTCACCGCGAACGACTCCTGGAACGCCCCCGATGCCGTGCCGGTCAAGGTGATGAGGTGGTCGCCCGCGTCGGTGGACGCCGGGACGGTCCAGGTGAACGTGACTCGCCCGGCGGCATCGGCGGTGGCGGTCCCAACCGGGTGCGGTTCGGAGTACATAACCGCGGTGACCACCTCGCCGGGTTGGAAATTGAAGCCCGTGGCGGTCTGAGTCCCGCCCCGAACCACGGAGGCCACGGCGATCACGACCCGCGGCACCCCGATCCGCCAAACGACGCCCGCTGTGTTCCCCGCCGGGTCGCTCTGCTCGACACTCACCAAGTCGCCCTCCTGCGCGGCCGGGTCAAGCGAGCAAGACCAAGCGCCGGAAGCCGAAACCACGGCTTGGCACAACCCGGCGCCATTCGAATCCGAGACCACAATCTGGTTCCCGGCCTCGCCGGTCCCGCTCAGAGAGGACCCGTCGGACGGGTCGATCCGCCCAGCCGCCGGAGGCACCGCGTCGATCCGCACGGTCACCGCCGGCGACGCCGACCCGCCCGTGCCCTCAACCCAGACAGACACCTCGACGCCGTTCCCCAACCCCGGCAACGCGCAGTCGAAGGACCCGCCGACCGCCACCGGGCAACGGGCCACCTCCCCGGAGCCGTCCGCCACAACCACCACCAAAGTCCCCGCGGCGGCCGCGTCCTCGTCGGCGGCCGCGACCCGGCCGGCGACCCGCTGGCCATTGGACGGGTTGACCGCCGGCGGCGACAACGCCGTGCCGGGGCCACCCGCGGCCAGGAAGGTCGCGGTCTGCGGCGAGCCGGTCACGTCCACACCGCCGATCCTCGCCCCGACGCTCCACACCGCCGGCACCGGCGAGGAGAACTCGAACACCGCCACCCCATCCGCGCCAGCAGCCACCACACG
>JAITFE010000039.1 GCA_031281585.1 Bifidobacteriaceae bacterium
CCGACGATCCGCAGGCCCTCTACGACCGATCGAACGCGGACACCAGGCGGATGGCGAACCAGGTGTTCTTCAAGCGCCTCTACATCACCGAGCGGGCCGAGGGCGCTCCGCCGAGGGCCGTACACGGGGTGGAGGCGGCTCTGCTCTACCCATGGGACGAGTTCTGCGACCCAGCCGTCCAAGCCGAAGCCGAACAATGGGCAGCCGCCCAGCCACAAGTCCTAGAACAGTCAAAACGTGGACGCCAGATAGCGGTTCAGACGGGCAACTGTTTGAACTTGCCCCGTTTGGGGTGCTTGGCCAGGCGGCCGTTGAACATTGCCCCCAAGGGTTTCGTGCTGTATAACCGCTGGTCGGCGCGGGTTTCAGGATGGGAATCTGGCGGCTCGGACTGGCGCTTGGAGGACGTTCGGGGCGAGGTCGCTGACCCTAATGGACCTTCTAGAACATTTCTCCGCGCTCCGTTGGTCGCGGACTTGGCTTGCGAGTACGTGGCTGGCGGGACGGTGCGGGGCTTGGCGCGGAAGCACGGAATCGCGCGCTCGACGGTGCGGCGCAAGCTCGTCCGCGCGGGCGTCGAGCCTTCGCAACGGAGACTGGCGATGTCGGAGCCGCTGATGCGGACAATACGGTCCTTGCGGGATGAGGGCTGGACTCTCCGGCAAATCGCCGACGAGGTTGGCGTCTCGCATCCCTCGGTCCATCGGCTTCTGGCTCTGGGCACCTGAGCGGCCGCCGGTGGTGGTCGGCCGGGGGTTGCGAAACACCGCCCCAAGGGCTGATCGGTCAGGTTATGACGGTGTGGGGAGGAGCTTTAGGCCCCAGACGCCGCCTTGGGACACGCAGTCAAGAGCGAGCAGGCCCGCCACTCTTGCCAGGTCCGATTGGTCGTGGTCCTCGAACAGGGTGTCCACCGCCGGCAGGAATCGCGTCACGGGGATCGAGTATGTGGCGTCCATGTCTTTGTCGCTAAACCCGCGATCCGGTTGGCGGATGACGATGGGATCAGTTCCCCGGTAGACGAGCCCGCATTCAAGCGTGTAGCCGCGCCTTGTTCCGAGCAGCCGTGAGGCAGCGGCCACGGTAGCCACGAAATCGGCGACGCCGGCCTCGACGCAGCGACTCGCGGTTTCGTTCAGGTCGCCAAGCGAACCGCTGAGCATGCCGCCGATGCTCCACGCCAGCGAGACTGCGCCGTCGTTATGGATAGCCACCATCAGCGATCGGTGTCTCGGGTCGCCGTCTTCGTTGTCTGATCGGGCGACACGGCGCCGGTGGCCATGACGCGGGTTGAGAAACACGTCGTCCGAGACGTTGCAATCGTCATAAGGAGACATTCCCCAGTTCGCGCCGGCCATCAGAAGCCCCTTGGCGAGGGCTGCGGCCTCGGCGAAGACGGCCACAACATCTTCTTTGCTGGGCCTCCCCAGGCCCTCGGGCCGACCGATCTCCGGGACGGCCGCAGCCACGAAGCACACTCGTTTGTTTACGTGGGAATTATCTGCCGCTTCCTGGTACAGGAATTCTCGTCGTTCGCGCGCCGCCCCTCTGGTGTCGAAACGCCGCCGGTAAGCCGACTCCAGGTGGCGTTCTGTCATCCACGCGGTTTGAGGACCGTCCCGAAACGGTGCTTTGAAGCGGTTCTGGTCCACCATCAAGTGGGGAGCGTCCAAGGAGTCTGGGATGGCCACGATGGTGACCGCACGGCTGGCGCCGTCTTCGATCACTGTGAAGTCGATGCCGGTGATAGCGGGACGTGTGGCGCTGGCGACTCGCTGCCGGTATGACCGTTGATCAGCGTCAGACAGCGCAACGCCGTTCCTGAAGACCCCCGAGGCTTTGGTTGTCGCTTTGTCTTCGTCGATTCCGAGGACAATCCAGCCGCCGCCGCTGTTTGCCATCGCCGCCGCATCTTTCACGAGGTCGCCTTGGTCGGCCCTGCTCGCCTCGCCTTTGCCTGCTGATTCCTCGCCTTGCGCTCGGTCGGCGTCGCCCGGACCAGCGTTCGCGCGGTTCTTGGAGCCGTACGCCTCTCGCTTCCAGTCCAAGTCGGCCCGCTCCCGAACCCGTTGCGCCAGAACAGCCTCGATGTGCTCCCAAGTCAAGTCTTGGGCGGGGATGCCCAACTCCCTGTGCACCGCCGTGTATCGCATTCCCATTGCTCTCGCCTTCCGCCTGGACCCGATCACCATCGGATCGCGAGCCCCATTTTGCCAGGCCGTCGTTCCATTGGGCGGGATTAGCAAGCTCTGCGAAGGCTGCCAGAGCGCACCTGGCCCGTGACCACCCCGAGCGCGGGATGCCAAGAGCCGCGCGGGTCCGCCGACAACCGCAGGAGCCGCCGATGTGCCGCCCGGAGAATGATCCGAACAGGAAGCCGCTGCGATCAGCGAGCCTGTTTAGTGGGTATGGCGGCCTAGATCTGGCAGTGGAGGAAGTGTTCAGCGCGGAGACGGTGTGGTTTTCGGAGGTCAGCGAGCCGGTGGCGCGGGTGTTTGCCGCGCATTGGCCGGGCGTGCCGAACCTGGGGGACATCACTGCCATCGACTGGGCGGCGGTCCCGAGGGCGGACGTTTTGGCTGGCGGCGTGCCCTGCCAGTCCGTCAGTTCCGTGGGTCGCCGCACTGGGCTGGCTTCGCCAAACGAGGCCACCGGGTTGTGGGCGCACATGTGCGCCGCAATAGAGGCCATACAGCCCGAATGGGTTGTGATCGAAAACGTTCGGGGGCTTCTGAGCACGCCCGCCGGGCGTCCGGCCCGCGAAAGGAGCCAAGATGGGCAAGAACAGACAGGGCGCGCCGGGCGGGGCGCGGATGCCGTTCGCGGTGTGGAACCCGGAGTTGGGGGACTGGGAGTCCCCGCAGCTGGATCTCTTCGCGCAGCGGGCGCGCTTTGGGGAGACTTGGCCGACCTCGGGTATGACACGCGGTGGCTTGGCTTACCGGCTGCCGCGGTGGGAGCGCCTCATCACCGGTTCCGGGTGTTCGCGGTCGCCCGGCGCGCTGCTGCGCACACCGCTCGCGTCGGACTCTATCCGGGGGCGCGAAACGCTGGCGAAGGTCAAGGCGCGCAAGGGCACTATCGCGTTGACCCACCAGGTGATGGAACTCGTGGCCCGCGGGTCCGATCCGACCGAGGGGGAGGTGGCGTTCGCGTTGGCGGGGACGCTGTTCGACGTTGGGGACCTTACGCCCGGGCCGTCGCCAGGTGGGAGCGGATCACTGGCAGGCCCGCCCCGGCCCCGGCCGTCTTGACCGGCCAGGGCCGCCCGAGGCTCGCGCCGGTGTTTGTCGAATGGCTGATGTCGCTGGACGAGGGCTGGGTGACGGCCCCGGAACTCGGGTTGACCGAGGTGGAGCAGTTGCACGCCCTTGGCAACGGTGTCGTCCCCCTCCAGGCCGTCGCCGCGTTGACGGCGCTGACCGGGACGGCGCCGGTTTGAGACCTGGCTGCGGGTTGGCGGGTCCGGGCGGGTTGGGCTGGCGGGCGTGAGGTTGTTGGGGGCCGGGATGCCCGGTCCCGGTGGAGTTGGGGAGGGCGGAGCGCGGCGAGGTGGCCGCCGCCCTGGACGGGCTGCCTGCCCGCAGGGACGGCGCTGCCCCGGCCGGGTTGTCGCGGCCCGCCCGCGGGGGTGGCGCGCAGGCGGCCTGCTCACATCCCGATAGACGGCCGGGCGGGCGCCGGCGCGGTCGGCGCGAGCGGCCCGGCGATCCCCGGAGTGCGGGTGTTCGCGGCCGATGCCGTCCGGCCGGGTTTTGCTTGGATGGCGAGTTCGGGTTGGGTCCACCCGTCCGGGGCGCCGTGTCCGGCGGCGCGGGCGATCAACGCCCGGACGGTGTTCGCGTGCAGCCCGGTGACCGCAGACAGGTCCCTCGGGCTGGTTTTGGCCCGGCGGGCGGTGTCCAGCAGCAGGCGGCCGAGTTGGTCGCGGGCCTGCCCGGTTTGGTTGTGGCTGGCCAGGTACTGGCGGGTGGTGGTGAGCAGGTTGTGGACTTGGGTTGGGGTGATGTCAGGCACGGCCGGTCACCTTCTCCAATAGGAACGCGCGGACCCATTGGCGGCGCAGCCGGTCGGCGAGGGGTATGTCGCCGGTGTTGATGGCGTCCGCGATCCGCGCCTCCAGCACCGCGAGCGGCTCAGTTTCGGTCATAACCGCCAAGTGCGGGAGCTCGGCCCTTGGGGGCGGTGGCGAGCACCTTGCCGGCGACCACAATCCCGGCCGCGCAGAGGCACAGGCGGCGGGGGTTTCCGATTGATCCAAGCCGGCCACCGGTTTGGGACGCGGGAAGGACCGCCATGAACCACCAACACCAGCACCAGCCGCCCGGCCGTCCGGCGGGAGCCAGACCTGGACACCGCCATAGCGGCAACCGCCGCCGCCTGGGGAAGGGCCGCCGTCTCGCCTTGGCCGTTGTCGCCTTCGTGTTGGCGGCGGCCGGCGCGCCGCTGGCCCTGACCCCGGCCGCCGCGGCCGAGTACGTCACCGGGGAGTGGGGTGCCTACCAGGGCGAGAGGACGTTCTGGGGGAACATGACCGTGGGCGGGGTGTATGGGATGTGCGTCGACCCCGGCGCGGAGCCGCCCGGGTCGCTGTCGGACGCGAACGCCCGGAAAGTCTGCGGCGGCGTCGTGAACGGCGCGCCGGACAAGACCGCGCAGATGGCGTTCCTGCTGGCCCGGCACCTCACGGACACCGACACGCAGACCCTGGTGTCCTTGTCCCAGTTCGCGCGCGCCGAATACCACACAGGCATCCCCGTCACCTACCCCGCCCGGTTCGACCAGCTTGTCGCCGAGGCGTCCCAGGCCGGCCCGAAAGACGCCTACGTCGAGGTCGACCTGACTGGGCTGAAAGTCTGGGCGGGGGTCGTGGCCGGCGGTCAGGCCGCGAAGGTCGCCGGCGGGACGCTGAACCGGGTTGACGCGGACTTCCTCGCCGGGTATCCCGCCACGGTGGCGATCACCTCCGGGAACGCCACTTTCAGCGACGGGACCACCGCCAAGACCACCACCACCGGGACGGCTGCGGTCTCCCTGGCGATCACGGCCCGGCACGCGCTGGTCGCGGACGAGAAAGTCACCGCCAGCATAGAGGTGGCGGGGGTGCCGCAGGCGTGCTTCATGCTGCACGAGGAAACCGCCCACCAGCGTGTCATCACACCCCTCTACACCACCCTCGCGAACAAGCACACCGGCACGGCGAGGCAAACCCCGTGGACGCCCGCCATCGCCACCGAGGTCACCACGCCCACGGTAGTCAAAGGCTCCGCCGCGGCCGACAGGGTGAAAGCCGACGCGGTGTCGGGTTCGTGGCCGGTCCTGGAGTGGGCGGACGCGGCGCAGACGAAACCGAAAACGTATGTGCCGTTCACGGCGGCCGGGCAGGTCGTCCGCGCCAACCAGCCGACCCCGCCGTCTGCCACGCTGCCGGCCGGCGCAACGGTCATGCCCGGCAAGCAGACCGTGACCCTGCCGGGGCCGGGCTCCTGGCAGGCCGCGGACGTCGCCCTGCCAACGTCGGCTGGGGCCGGGTATTACTCGCTCCGCTGGTGCATAAACCCGGCGGACCAGGGCGGGAACGCGAAGTACCTGACCGGCGGCCCGTACTGCGACGGGTATTTCACGGCGACCGAGTTGTTCACCGTGCCGATGACGCTGGCCGTGACCACGAAGGTCCCCGCCGCGCGGGTCGCGAAAGGCTCCCCCGCGGACGACACAGTGACAGTTTCCCTGCCCGACCCGGCCGACCAGTGGATCACCGGCCCGGACGGCAAACCAGTCACGGTCAAAACGAGGGGAACTCTGTACGGGTCGAGCACCCCGTTCACCGAACAGGCGGAACCGCCCGCCTGGGCGGTCAAACTCGGCCAAGCCACCGTCAACATCGCCCTGCCGACGTCGGGGCGCGACCCTGTCACCGTGCCCGCCCCGGCCGGGTTCAACCTTCAGGGGTCGGCGTATTGGACGTGGGTTTGGGAGATCCGCCGAGCCGACCAAACCCCCGAGGTGGCCGGGTTGCTGGCCGGCGACGCGAAAGACCGGTTCGGGCGGGCGGACGAGTCCGGGCTGACGCCCATGAGCATTGCCATCGCGTCGAAGCTCCCGGACCAGCACCAGGCGAAAGGCGAAGCCCCCGACGATGTGATCACCCTGACCCTGCCCGACGGAAACGACCAGTGGATCGCCCTGCCGGACGGGAAACCAGCCACGGTGAAAGCCACCGGCGTCTACTACGCCGCATCGAAGTCGAGCTTCGTCATCTCGGACGGGCCGCCCGCCGACGCGAAAGCGCTGGGGACGGCATCGGTCGAGGTGGTCTTGCCGACCTCGGGGCGCGCCCCGGTCACGGTCGCGGCTCCGGCGGGGTTCGCGGTGCCGTCCTCCCAGTACGGGACGTGGGTGTGGAAGGTGATCCGGGCGGAGCAGTCCCCGGCGGTCGCGGCCATGTTCGACAACGACGCGGCGGACCGGTTCGGGCAGGCGCTGGAAACCCACGTCACCCAAATGGAGTTGACCATCAAATCCGAGGTCGCCGCCGCGACGGCGCCGGAGCCGGCGAGCGGCTCTACAGCCGAGGTTTGCGACTCGGTGTGGGTCGAGCACACCGGCCCGGACGACTTGTGGCTGAACCAGTGGGGGACCGACCAGCCTGTCCAGGTCAAAGTGGACGGGACGCTGCGCCACTCGGCTGTCCCGGCGGCGCAGACCGTGATCCCCGGCAACACCCCCGTGGTGGGCGACTATTCGCTGGTGTTCACCGCGGCCGGGCGGGACCACGCGCAGCGTGTCTGCCACACCGTCAGCCACGGGGATTACGGGGCGTACGGGTTCGCGTGGCGGATCGACCTGGGCTCGCAGCCCGCGGCGACCAAAGACTTCCTGTCCAAGGGAGCCGCCACCCCGTTGTGGCTGCCCGTGGAGACGACGATGGTCCGCCGCGTCCCGGTCATCCACACGACCGCCACCATGCTCCCGGCCACCAACCACGGCGCCGAAGAGGTGTTCCTCGCCGACGAGATCTGGCAAACCGGATGGCCGGACGGCCCGGACGACACCGAACTCCACGGCGCTGTCGGACACGGCGGCTGGGACGGGTACGGCCCGTGGGAGGCGGACGGGCGAACCATCACAGTGGAGTTGTGGCGGATAGAAGGAGAGGTCACCCCCGAATCCTGCGCGGCGGACAACCCGGACGCGAGACTGATCACCTCCAACACCGCCACCCCGGCGGCCAACACTTGGGGCGGCTCCCAGAAAGTGTCCGGGTCGAGGTTCAAAGCCGAAGGCGGCGACGCCACCTACACGTTCGTCGTCACATGGGCGGGCGACGCCCGCACCGAACCGTACAAGTCGATCTGCGGCGAGCGGTCCGAAACGATTAGCCTGGTCCACCACGCCCCCGAGTTCGCCACCGAACTCGTCACCGCCGCCGAACCCGGCTCCGACGCGAAGACCGCGACCGGCCGCGCCGAGCCGATAACCATCGAACCGGGGACGGAACTGGTTGACGTGCTGCACGCCTGGCAACCCGACCCCGGCGCCCGGGCGGCGGACATGACCGGGTGGGAGGCCACCTGGGAGGCGTTCTTCATCCCCGCCCAACCCGGCGAAGACGAGGGTCGCGTCGCCTGGCCCCTGCCAGCCGAACCGAACGCGGCCCCGGACCCGGCCGGTCCGGCCGCTGTTTGCACGCCGGAGACCCGCTTCTGGGCAAGCGAGAAGCCGGTGCCGGTGACCAAGACCGGTTCGTACCGGTCCCCGATGTTCGCCGCGCCCGACCAGGCCGGCGCCGTGCTGGTGGTCGAGACCGTCACCGACGCGAGCGGCGACCAACCCAAGGTCGTCAGGCGCGGGGTGTGCGGTGCCCCATCGGAGACCGCGCTGATCGTCGCGCCGCCGGCGCCGGGCATCACCACCACCGCCCCGGCGCAAGCGACCACCGGCGAGATGATCCGGGACGAGGCCGCGTTGACCGGGCCGTTCTCGGAGGGAACCACCGTCGAGTTCTGGTACCAGCTGACCGAGTTCGCCAACCCGGACGCGGCACCCGAGGACCTCGAATGCGCCGCCCCCGACCCGGACGACATGGCGGGAGCGGTCGCCATCGGCGCCGTGGCCCTGGACCACCAAATCCCAGCCGGGGATGTTGAGAAGCTGTTGTCGCCCGAGTTCACGTCCGAGAGGCCGGGCTGCACCTGGATCAAGGAGATCGCCTGGCAGCCGGGCGGCGGCCCCGACCGGGAGGTCCTCGCCCAAGGGAAGTTCGGGACGCTGGCCGAACGGACCGTCTGGCATGGGCCGCCCGAGTCCCCGCCAGCCTCGGCGCCGCCGACGCCGGGCCTGCCCCGGACCGGTCCGGCCGGAGCGTTGGGGCTCGCCGCCATGGCGGCGCTGCTGGTGGTCGTGGGCGTGGGCGTGCTGGCCGCCCGGCGGCGCAACCACAAGCAGGAGGCCAGGCCATGAATCGGGTCGTGTTCTCGTCCGCCCGGATGGACTGGCGCACCCCAGCCGACGTCTACGACGAGTTGAACCGGGAGTTCTGCTTTGACTTCGACCCGTGCCCGCCCGACCCCGGCTTCGACGGGCTGGCCGTGCCCTGGGGCGATGCCAGCTTCGTCAACCCGCCCTACGGGCGGGAACTCCCGAAATGGGTCGCCAAAGCCCACAGGGAAGCCGCCCTCGGCAAGACCGTGGTCATGCTGATACCCTCCCGCACCGACACCCGCTGGTGGCACGACCACGTGATGGCCGCCCACGAGATCCGGTACATCAAAGGCCGGCTCCGGTTCCACGGCGCCCGCCACGGCGCGCCGTTCCCCAGCTGCCTCGTGATCTGGCGCGGCGGGACGTCCCGCCCGGAAGGCCGCCCCGTCCTGACCCCGATTCCTGCGGAAGTCCCGCCTCCGCCCGGCCGCGCCGAACCGGGCCACCCGCTCCGGGAGCGCCCCGCGACGCCGGCTGCGGGACGGGGCGCGCTGTGAGCGGCGCGCCAAAGCGGGCCGCCGGGAGGCGCGGCGGCCTGGCTGGAGAACTGCGGAACTGGGCGGCGGGAACCCGGCGGGCCAGGGCGGCGGTCGAGTTGGCGTTGTCCGGCGCGCGCGGCCGCCTCGTCTACCCGGGCGCGCCGTGGATCGAACGGCTGGGAACCGACCAGGCGGAAAAGTCCTACGCCAGGATCGACCCCGCCAAGCTGATGAGCGAAGCCGGGCCCTTGTCGTCCGGCGAAAGGCTGGTCGCGAAAGTGGTCGCGAACCTGCTGGACGACGAAACGCTGGTGCCGCTGGCGGATCTGTCCCGCCTCGACCCCGGACAAGCCCGGCTCGTGCTCGGCGCGCTCCGAACCGCCGCCGGCCTCGAACCAGCCGGCCCGGCGCCGCGCGCCGGCATGACCCCAGCACCGCCGGGCCGGCCAGCGCCAAGGCTCGGGATCTGACCGCACGCCGCCCCCGCCGTTGACGCGTCGCCTCGCCGTCGATGTCACGGCGGCGGCCGGCCCGGACGGCCCGGGGACGCGCTGTGGCGAGGGCGCGACTAGGCGGTACGATTCGTGGAGATGGAACGGAGGCGCAGAGCATGAGCATGACGACACCAGATGTGGTCCCGGCAGGCTCGCCGCGCGCCCGGGATGACGAGGCCACGATCGATGACGTGGTGCTGTACGACATCGCCGCCCAGGCGGCGACGAGCCTGTCGGCGTTGATCATCCAGCGGCGCCGCGCCTCCTCCGGGGGCCTTGAGCGGCGGAGTTGGGACGCGCGCATGCGCCTCGTCAAGCAGCAGCGAGCCGCGCTTGGCCGCCAGGACCGCGCCGGTCTGATCGCCCAGCGGCAAGCGTGGCTGGACGAGGCCGAAGCGCTCGCCCTGTCGTCAGCGGTGTGAGCGGACCGGGGATCGCCACCGAGGCGTGGCTGCGCGCCGTTTTCGACTCCGAGGTCTGCGGCGACTTGTTCGCGGTCCACAGCCCGCCGGCAGGGCAGCCGGCCCTGGTTCTGCTGGGTGGTCAGCCGGCGGCTGGGAAAACCCAAGCCCAGGACGCGATCCTGGCCGAACGACCCGGCCTGGTCCCGATCACCGGCGACGACCTGCGCGCATACCACCCAGACTACGACCGGCTGACCGTCGAAGACCCTTTCGGCATGCCCGCCGCGACCGCGCCCGTCTCCGGCGGATTGGTCCGGCTCGCCCTAGACCACGCGCTCGCGGGCGGCTATTCCGCGCTGCTTGAGGGCACCTTCCGGGACCCCGCCGTGGTGGACGCCACAGCGGAGCGGTTCGCGGCGGCCGGCTACCGGGTGGAGGTCGTGGCCATCGGCACCCCGGACCCGGTCTCGCGGCTCGGCGCGGAGCAGCGGTTTCTCGGCGCGGCCGCGCCCCGCGGAGCGCGTTGGACGCCTCCCGAAGCGCACGAAGCAGCGGCAGCCGGCGCGCCCGCGACCGTCGCCGCGCTGGAAGCCAGCCCGTCCGTCACCCGAATCCAGGTCCGTTCCCGCGACCGCATTCTCTACGACAACACCCGGCTTGCCGACGGCGCCTGGGAGGGCGGCCCGGGCGCGGCGGCCGCATTCAAAGCGGAACAGGCCAGGAGTCTCGACCCGGCGCAGGCGTCCGCATGGCTGGCCGCCTACGCCTGGGTGTTCGAAGCCGCGAGAAGTCGGCCGGGCTACCTGAACCAGCAGACGATCCCGGCCTACCGGCGCCTCCAAGGCGACGCCGAAACAGTTATCACCATCGTCGCCGCCAACGACTCGTGCGTCGACCCCGAAGAACTGCTCCACGCCCAACGGCGCCGCGCCATCATCCTCGAAACCGCCGCGCTGGCGTCCTGACCGGCGACGACAAAGAGATCGCGGGACGGCATAGGCAGGCTCCACCGGCAAGGTCGATGCCAGGCGGCCAACGTATGATCGCCGGGCTGCCCGGAAGCCCGCACCGGCTCTTCCCTTGCTGTGGTGGCGGGGCCCGCATCAGCGGTCGGCCTGGCGGGTTTGGGCCAGTTTGGCGCGTAACAGATCCTACGCGGGAGCGTCTGTCGAGACGGCAGCAAGAAGCTCAACATCGGAAATCAGCGTGAGAACGTCCTGATAGCGTTGCTCTGCGCTGTTAGCCGCGCATCTATCGATGATGGCTCCCAAAGGCTCGGCGGACGTAGCCAGCCGTTCGCGGCCAGTGAATATGTAAGACAAGACCCAACCAATCGAGTAGATCTCATTTACGACCCCATAGTTCTTGAAGCTGTCAAGAAGCGGGTCTCTGATTGTTCCACGCATCTCAGAGTCTGTTCGAGTGAACTCGGAGGCCCGGTCCTTGACGAGACCGAAATCGGACAGTTTCACCAACACCGCGCCCTTGGCGTAGACCTTGAGTAGCACATTCTGAAGGCTGATGTCGCGGTGCAGCAGTCCCTCACCGTGAAGGTAATTGATGCCGTAGAGAAACTGGAGCGCGATGCGCTTCCGCGAAGAAAACGAGAGGCTGTTGTTCCTGCGCGCCACGTAGGCCCTCAAGGTCTCATCGCAGAACTCCATGCGGTATTCGTCGCGGGCCTCGTCGTACCCGTAAACCTCGACGATGTATGGGAAGCTCAGACCCCTCATCACCTCGAACTCCTGCTTGAACCGGTGCAAGTCGCGTTCGCTGAGATCTCGCTTTGCCCGTTTGACAGCGAACTTGATGCCGTAGTCGGGGTCAACAAAAGAATAAACGGTGGCGTACGATCCCTCGCCAACCAGCGTGAGTCTCGCAGGCGTTGCGGCCTTCTTGAGCGTTACCGTAGAGTCTGTTCGCAACAAGACCGGCTCGAACCGCACCACGTCGATGAGCTCAAAGTCGTCAGGCACGGTGCTGCCGCCGCTCCAAGATAGCCACGGCTGGCACCGTTCGAGCGCTTTCCGGTAGCTCTGATCAAGCTCAACCTCGATCCCAGCGCGGTTGAGGTCGCGAAGATCTTGCTCAAGCTCGTCTATGAGAGCCAGCATTTCGCGGCTGTTGTCAGCCCAGTAGTGGTGAGTCGTCTTCGCGCGGTCATTAATACCCTCGAAATGCTGGTTCAGACACTGATGCAGAACCGAGAACATATGGCCGAAGTCACGGTCATCGTAGAGCCGGGTGAAAGCGGCGGAGGCTTGGCGACCCGCGTACCTCTTCTTCAGGTCACCAATCATGAGATCGGTAGCGTTCTCCAAGAGACCAACACCCTCCCGTCCGGGCTCCTGGAAAGCACCCTTGACTGTTCGATAATGAGATCATTTGATCGCCGATCCCAAGAAGAACCTGCACGCGCAGGCGGCATCGCCAGCCTATCGGCAGGCGCAACGCTCGGGATGCAGGTGCTGAGAGGTTTCCGGGCTGAAGCGGCGTGCAACGCCGCCGGCGCGGATCCAATGGCCTGAAGGGCTCAGGCGCATCGCCAACGGGTGCCGTTCGACCTTGAATCAGCCGCGACGCGCCGCTTCGCCGGGTCAACGGCTCAGGCGAGTCCGCCAGAAGAGCGTCCTGGCTTGCGGCAGGACATGTGCCTCGGCGCTGACGAGAGAAGCGGCCGGACCAGAAGTCCCGCCGCCCGCCATCCGTTTGCCAGCAGCGGGGGTATCCATTTGACTCGCCATGCCCGTTGGCTCGTGTGCCTTCGTGCGGCACGGCCAAGGCGTTCGAGCAGGTCACATTGGTAGCGGCTTGTTCTGGCCGCCGGATATGGCGACCAGAATGGATGCCCCTTGGCCGGCATTCCGCCGGGCCGGGGAAGCTCCAAATGGATGCCGCAGTTTCGGCGTGGGTTCGTCTCGGCTGCAGGCGCGGGCGAATCTTTCAGAGGCTCTGAAAGAATTGGTCGGATCTGGTGACGGGCCGGTGCGAGGCGCTGCTGGCTGCGGGAATCAGGCATGCCGAAGGCCGTTGGCGGTCCGGCGGGTGTCCGAGTCGGAAGCCGGCCGTGGTCTACAAACCCAAGGGACGACTTGCTGCGGGCGCGGGTCGCCGATGGGACTCGGGAGGGGCAGGCGTGTTGCCTCTGTCCGCCAGCAGGCGGCGCACCCGGGCGGCGTCGCACTGTTGCACGGCCGATGCAGCCGCGGAGCCAAGCAGGTCCGGGCCGGTGACTTGGTGCCGGTCGCGGTAGGCGGCGGCAGCGAGGGCCGCGCGGTCCCAGCGGTGGCCGCCGGGCTGGCTTTGGGGGCGGGGCCCGAGTCCCGCGAGCCACGCTTCCCCGGCCGCTGCGGCCCGGTCGAGGACTTCTGCGGCTCGCCGCCGCAGCGCGGCCTCGCGCTGGTCGAGGGCCTGTTGGAACGCGGCGGGCATCGGGCCCGTGGCTTTCGGGATCAGCCCGGCGATGAAGTCTGGTTGGCGGCGGCGCGCCGGCGCGCGCTCCAAGCGGTCGAGGACCTTGCCGAGGCGGGCGTGCAGGACGGCGGCCGGGTCGGCGGCATCGTCCAACGGGCGGGCGGCCGCGAGACGCGGCAGTTCGGCGTCCGGTTCCCAGCCGAGGGTTTCGGCGCGGCGCAGCCCGGCGGCCAGCGGCCCGAACGCCTGGGACGCCAGCGCGGCCTCCGTTTGGTTGGGCGGGAGCCCGCACCGGCGGATGAGCCCGGCCCAGCGGTCCTCCATCGCGGCGGCGGCCAGGGTCTCGTATTCGGCGGCCAGTTGGGCGGTGTTGTTCCAAGCCTCGTGCTCGATTTGGATGGCCTGGTGGGCGGATGGCTCCGCGCCCTGGTTCCGCAGCACGCCCGTGAGCACGTCGCGGGCGGTGGCGTCTTCCCGGTCGGAGGGGTGCGGGGCCGTGTGGGCGTCGTCGGGCCGGTCCGTGGCCACGTACGCGAGGTTCGCGTCCCGGCCGCGGGTCAACGCCACGTACAGGTTCTCCCTGGTTGTGGAGGGTGAGACCACCACATGGCTGGTGTCGACGGTGACGCCTTGCGCGCGGTGCGCGGTGACCGCGTAGCCGAGGTCGAGCGATTCTGCCGCGTAGGGGGCGGGCAGGGTGACCGACGCGCCCCGCGTGTAGCCGGCGCGGCGGATGGTGACGGCTCCGTCCGGGTGGGTTCTGAGCACGGTCCACCGGTCGCCGTTTCGCACCCAGCCTGTCCGGCCCGCGACCAGGCGGCGGTCGTTGAGCCGGGTGATCACGAGGTCGCCGCGCGAGCACCGCGACCCGTCGCCGAGGGCGGCCTCGCTGGTCGGGTCGACTTGCCCGGCTGTGATCCGCTCGTGGCGGGCGCGCTGGTTCAAGTCCCGCACCGTCGCGGCGCTGTCCGCGATCAGCAGGGAGGCCCGCCCGGCGGCTGTGTCCGCCCGCCAAGCTTGGTAGGCGGCCTCGACCATGTCGTCCGTGTGTCCGCCCAGGACGCGGCCGCGGGTTTGGTAGGCGTCGAGGGCGGCGGGGCGGCCGTGGCGCAGTTCCAGGGAGGCGAGTTTCTCCCAGTCGGCGCGGAAGCGGTGCACGTCGGTCAGTTCGGGGGCGTCGTCCCGGTCTGAGACGAGGAGTTGGAACGCTCCGCCGGCGTCGACGGATTGGAGTTGCGCCCAGTCGCCGACCAGCAGGACTTTCGCGCCCGCGTCGGCGGCCAGGCCGGTGATCCGGTCCAGTGTGAACGTGCCCGCCAGGGACGCCTCGTCCACGATGACGAGTTGCCCGTCGTGGAAGCCGGCGCCGCCCCGGTCGTGGTCGGCGAGCCATTTCGCGGTGTTCTCGGTCGCGATGGACAGGTCCTGCCCCAGCACGGCAGCCGCGGTGGCCGATGGCGCCAAACCGACCACCGAGCCGGGGCCCCGCTCCCGCTCCCAGGCGGCCCGCAGCGCGGCCAACGCGGTGGTTTTCCCCGCGCCTGCGGGGCCGACCAGCACGTCGACCTGCCTGCCCGAGCCCGCCACCGAAGCCAACGCCTCGGCCTGGTCCGGGCTCAACACCCGCCCTCCGGACGCGGCGGACATGGCCTGCTCGGCGGCGCAGGGGGCGAGTCGCGGCGCGGCCCGGTTCCGGGACCGGGCCAACAGCCGCTCCTCGGCCTCCAGCAGCGCCTCGGACGAGAACACCGCCATGCGCTTCGGGCGGAACACGCTCGACCCGTCCGAACGCTGGAACCCGGCCGGGGCGGCCAACTCGTCGGGAGTCAACCGGAGCGACGCCCGCTCGGCGGCGTCGACAACCATCCCGACCACCGCCTCCCGGTCCAACGCGGCGGCGAACCGCCAGCCCATGGTCTGTCTCGACGCCTCGGCGTGCAGGTTCCAACGCCGCCACGTCGAGCGCTTCTCGCCCACCGCCGCCACCACCGAGGTGCCCAACCGGTCGATCACGTCCAACGGGATATCGTCCGCCCGCAACACCAGGCCATCCCCGGCGGCCAGCACTCCGCCAGCCCACGTGGCTGGGTCGGCGCCCAACAGGTGCCGGGCGCGGCCTCGCCACCCGGCGCACAACTCCGCCAAGGAGCGCAGCTGCTTGTCGGGGCGGGTCGCCAGGGTGGCCTGCTGGCGCAGTTTGATGACCGTCCGGGCGGACGGCTGGCGGCCGTGCCTCGCCGCGTAGTCGGCGACCAGACGGTCCTTCTCGGCGTCTATGTCGCCGGACCGGGACGAGAACTCACGCACCAACGCCTCCCCGACGCCCTGAACCTCCCATGCCGGGTTCCGGTTCCTGCCCCGGTCCCGCTGCTCCCAGCCGGCGCCGAACAGGCGCGTGATGCGGTCCGCCAAGACCGCGTTGTAATGCTCCGAGATCGCCACAGTCGCGGCGTGCATCGGACGCGAGTCCAACGAGCGCCAACGCCCGTCGAACACCGACATCACCTTGTTGCTGACAACGACGTGCGTGTGCAGTTGGGGATCGCCGGCGCGGGAGTCGTAATGGTCGAACGCTGTCGCCAACACCCCGGTCACGTCGACCTGCGCGACAGCGCCGTCCCTGGTGGCCAGGCCGCTGCGCGTGGCGGCGACCTCCCGCTCCATGAAGTCCAGCACGTCCGCGACCGCCGCGTGATGCGCCTGCGCGAGCAAAGCCTGAGTGCCCGCGTCTGCCAATCCCCACAACACGCTGACGCTTTTCGGCGGCGAGAACGTGTAATCAAACCCCGCGACCGCCCGCCGGGCGCCGCGCGCCGCCTCCTGCGTCTGGATCTGCCGCACCGCTGCAGCGCGGTCCTGCTGAGGCAGGTCTGCGGGCAACGCCGCAATGCGCTGCGCCGCGCGGTCTTGCCGCGTCGCGAACCGGTAGTAGGCGGTCCCCAGCGCGGCGCCGGTGACCGGGTGCAGGCCCCCGCCGATCAGAAGCTGCAACTGCGCCTCGGTCACATCGTCGCCCGCCGCGATGCCGCCCTCGCCAAGCGAACCAAGGCCCGAGCCCATCCACCGGCCCGGCGGTGTCCCGGCCTCCGCGTAATACCTCGTCAAAGGAGTCGACAAGTCCCGGTCCCCGTCGCCTGCCGCAACCGACTTCAGGAGATACTTGTAGCCGTCCCCAGCCGACATGACCCGCATCGAAACCGTCACAACCCCGCCTCCTTCCCGCCAGAAGGTGCGCCGCGTCACCCCGCCCGACCGAGGGGTGTCGGCGGACCCGCGTTATTGATGGCGGGATTTATTGAATGTGAGGAGTGTGCTGCGGGGCGGTTGTGGCGCGTGCACCCGGTTGCGGGGTTGAGCCTTCTCCGAGGCGCGGTCAGGCCATGTCGCGGTGCGTTTGTCTTGGCGTAGTGGCGGGCTGAGGCGTTGGCGGGAGGCCCCGGACGAGGCTAATCGTTTCGGTGGCCGTTCAGCGGACGATCTTGTGGATGAACTGGATTGCGTCCTCAACTCGTGTCTTGATGACGAGCAGTTGGGCGAGCCCGAAGCTGCCGGCGTGACCGTGAGTGCCCTTGTTGAAGTCGTTGAAGAGCGCCACTATGGAGTCGATGTCGTCGTCCACGAATTCCGCTAGCGCATCGTTCGAGTCGCCTTGCCGTTCGAGGCAATACAAGATCTTTGCTCGGCGCGACACGCTGCCGTTCGGTGTCTTGATGCAGTCGGGATTCGCGGCCCGGACCGCGGCATCGGGTGCGGCGTTGTCAAGGATCGTTGTTATGATCTCGCGTGCGCTGGCGCAGAAGTGGCGGGCGGCGTCTGGGTTCTCGGGGTTGAGCGCGAACAAGGCGCCGCGCCAGCGGGCGTCCAGGTCTTGGCCGATGTCGGCCAGTTCCGACGTGAGCGCGGTCGCCTGAAAAGACCTCGTGTCGGCCTCGGGATCGGCTTCGTCGGCTTCCAGCAGGTTCAGGGTTGCGACGCTGTTCGCGGTTTCATCTTCGACTAAGTCGAGCAGGTCGCGGTCGTCCGCCCACGCGCCCGCTTCGACAGATGATTCGACCCTGGCGAAAGACTGCCGCATGACGCGCACGGAGGCCCGGTATGAGACGTACGTGGTGGTCGCCGGCCGGGACCTGAGCTTGCTCAGCTCCCGGTTGAGGCGCTGCCGGGCGGCGCGGACGCGGGCGTTGTGCGCACGCGCCTCCCGGTTGTAAGCGTTGACAGCGGAATTGAACCTTGACACGGCCTGGCGCTGCTTCTGCTCCGCCTGCCTGGTCTGCTGTTTCAGGCGGTTCATTTGGCTGCGGAACTGGCTCGGGGAAACCCGGCGGGCCACCGGTCACCACCTCGTGGTGTCGGCGTGGAATTCGATTCGGGTCCCGCTGCTGATCATTTGCGCGTATTCGGTCAGTTCAGGTTCGCTGATGCTGCCGCCGTCGCGGGCGAACAGGACGCGTAGTGCGGGCTTGATTTCAGCGGCGGGCCGTCCCCGATACCGGCGCCTGAGCGTTTCCATCTCGGCGGTCATACCGGTGGCGATGTCCGCGATACCTGCGGCGGCTTCCTTCTCGAGGGCTTTGCGTAGAGCACGGTCATCGAACTTGAACGAACTGGTCATGTTTGCTCCTAACAGCATCTAGGCATCTGACGGCCGGATCGCCGACACGCTCGCAATCAAGGCTAGAGGCGAGGTCTGACACTGAAAGTGCCTCGAGGGCGCGCGATTGAGATCTGCCCGCCCGGAACTCGCGTGGGAAACGGTGCCACCTGCGCGGGCATTGTCGTCAGAAGGGCGGCTTGTCGCATCCGTAGGCCGCTTTGACGTGTTCGGCGTCGGGGTGGCCGGTGGCGGCGGCGACGGCCTGCCAGTCGATGGCGGCGGGGTCCATCTGCTCGATGGTGGTTCGGACCATGTGGTGGGCGTAGGCCTCGATGATTGTCCAGATGTGGACTTCGTCGGGGCTGCCGTCGAGCGGGGTTCCCCATTTGTCGGCGAGGATCGCTGCCGCGGTTCGGATGGCTTGGTGGAACGGGGTGGTCGTGGTCATCGTTGGGACTCCGTCCTGTCGCGTATGTAGCCGGCCCAGTCGCGGGCCGACAGCGCCGCCCACTTGACGGCGGTGTTGGGGTGTATGCCGATCAGGTCGGCCAGGACCGGCGCGGGGATGCGGGCGGCCAACGCGAACAGGGCGCCTTTGCGGCAGTCGAACGAGCGGATGCCGCGGTTGGCGAGTTCGGCGCGGATGTTCTCTGTGGCCATGGGTTTGCCTGGTATGCCGCCGGGGAACAGCCAGCCGTTGTCTTGCGCCACGTAGGTCGAGTGGCCCCTGCGGGCCATGTGCTCGGCGATGAGCCGATCGAGGGGCTCTGGCATCTCGATGGGTGTGGCGTCGAACGCGACGGTCGTCTTTTCTTGCTCGACGCGCGCTTGGCTGGCGCGCATGTGGACGATCCTGGTCAGCGGTTGCGCGAACAGCAGCGTGAACAGGCCGCCGACGCGGGCGTAGAGGCGGATCGTGTCGTCGTGGAGCAGCAGGTCGACGGCCTCCCAGCGTTCGGCGTCGCTCAGCGTGACCTCGGGTGTGGCCGGTGATCTGGGCGCCATTCTGAGGCTGCGGTTCACGCCCGTGCCGTGGAGCCAGGCGACGAACGTGTGGGCGGCGCCGCGCCGCCGGGGGTAGGCGGACAGGTACTGTTCCAGGAGCGCTTGGTCGAGTTCTGCCGTGCTGGAGCCACGCCGAGCCGCCCATTCGGCCAATTCGACTGCGGCTGTGACACGGTGGCGGGCGTTGTTGACCATCGCGTTAGTGATCTCGCGCCGGTCGGCCTGGCGGCGGAGGTCGCGGATAATCCGCCAACGGGCGTACCGGGAAACGGTCTTGGCTTCGGTTGGCGCGAGGGGTGCCAGCCGGCCGGGCAGCCATGCCTCCATGCGGGCGATCCCGGCGTTATACGGTTCGAGCACGCCGACCGCGACGAGCAGGTCGCGCAGCCAGTTGCGCGACTTGTCGGACGGCAGCGCCTCGAACGTGGCGTGGCTGATCTCCACCTCCCCGCGGGCCATCGCCCGGAGCAGGGGCGGCCCGATGTTCGGCGGGCGGGTCAGCCAGGTCAACGCGTTCTGGGGCCGGTGCGAGGCGGTCATCTCGTCGAACACCGGCTTGAGC
>JAITFE010000040.1 GCA_031281585.1 Bifidobacteriaceae bacterium
TCGCGAAGCAGCAGGCGTCCAAGCCCCATGCCCTGCCAGCGCATGTCCGCCGCGAGCCTGGCGAGCAGCGCGCAGGGGACTTCGGTTGGTCTGCTTCGGGGATGCAAACGCTCCGGCACGAGCTCTCGGGAGACCCCCGCCATGGCGATGGCGTAATAGCCCGCGATGCGTCCGTCCCGCTCGACCACGTAGACGACCGCGTTCCCGGCCCGCTGGTTTTCCAGCGCGAACCGGGTCAGCCATTGGTCCAGTTCGCGGGCGCCGCTGGCGAAACCCTCGGTCAAGTTGTCCGGGCCAAGCCGGTGGGGCGCGGGCGCCGAGTCCATCAGGCCGAATCTCCCGCCCCGGTCCGCCCATCGGCTTCGAACAGGCGATCAAACAGGGGCGTCGGACCCGTCGGTGCTTGGAGCAGCCGTTCGAATTCGTCAAACTGGGCCGCCGTCAGGACGTAGAGGCGTCTGTCGCCAAGCAGGCGCTCGGCTTCGCCTACCGCGCTTTCCAGCACAAGGTCCGTCAGGCTGCGATCCGTCGCCTCGGCCGCCCTACGGAGCAGCGAAAGCTGGCGCCGGCTGGCGCGCAGGTTGACCCGTTCAGTTTTTCGGGGTTCGGCCCCGGTTGCGGTCGCCGTGTTCATCAGGCCCTCCGAGACTACTAGCTGTACTCACGCGATGCGTACAGAGACACGGTAGCGCCTTCGGGTGATGGGGCGCAACCGCTGGACGGCGCCCGCCGGGTTCTGGCAGCCGCCGGCGGCGACCCCGGATATTTCTCACGTCGCCGTCGCCGTTCTCGGTCGCCTGTCGCGGGCGACGGCCGAGAGCCGAACGGGAGACTCAGCGGCCAAGCGGGTCAGACGGCATCGTGCGCCGCCCCGAAACCCGGACGGTCCCAACGCGGCGAAAGGGGGAAGCCGCAACCGCCGGTCGCCGGGTATTGTGGCGCTGCCGGCTAGTCCCGCTGAAGGAGGCTTGGTGACCGAACCCAAGACCATCGCTTTGGAACACGCGCTCGCTGCGGTCCGGGCCGAAAACCAACGCCTGCGCAACCTGCTCCGCCTGACTGACGGCGCCGAGCCGCCGCCGCAACAAGCCGCGCTCGCGCTGGTCCACCCGGGCGCGCTGGACAGCCGCTCGCCCCTCCAAGCGAAAATCGCGCTGTTCGGATCCTTGTTCGCCTCGCGCCCCGACGCGTTCGCCAGGCGGTGGGACAACGGCCGCAAGCCCAAGTCCGGGTGGGGTCCGGCGGCCGCGCGCTGGTACCCCAAGGGAACCAAGCTGGAAGACAAGGAATTGTTGCCGTTGACTCCCGCCATCCTGGAAAGACATTTGCGCGGCGAGATGTACATCGGCTTATACCCGGTCCTCGTCGACGACACCTGCTGGTGGCTGGCGGCGGATTTCGACGGCGCCAGCGCCATGCTGGACGCGCACGCCTACGCCAAGGCCGCCGCTTCGCTGGGAATCCCAACGGCGCTGGAGATCTCGCATTCGGGCAAAGGCGTGCATGTGTGGATCTTCTTCAGCGAGCCCGTCCCGGCTGCCCGGGCCAGGGCACTCGGCGAGGGCTGCCTGCATCTGGCCCACGGAATCCGCGGCGCTTTGCCGCTGGGTTCGTATGACCGGCTCTTCCCCAACCAGGACACCGTCCCGCGCGGCGGCCTGGGCAACCTGATCGCCGCACCCCTGCACGGGCTTTCGCGCAAGCGCGGCACAACGGTGTTCGTCGACCCGGTGGTTTGGGAGCCGCACAAGGACCAATGGGAGTTCCTGTCGGTGCTGGACCGCGTGACGCCGGGCCAACTCGCCGCCGCGGTCAAGGCCGCGCCCGTCATAGTCGGCGAGGATGTGAAAGCGTTTCGTCCCTCGCGGGCCACGGCCATCCAGCCGCTGCCGCCGGCGCACGTCCACGCGACGCTTGGGCGCGGGCTCATTATCGCGGCGGAGGACCTGCCGCGGGGTCTGGCCGCCATCCTCCGCAACGCCGCCACCATGCGCAACCCCATGTTCTACAAGAAACAGACCATGCGCTTGCCGACCTACGGGACCCCGCGGTTCCTTCAAGGCTTCGACCTGAGCGTCGAAGGGGACGTGATTCTGCCAAGGGGGCTCACCGAGCGTGCGGCCCAACTGGTCAAGCAGGCCGGGTCGGAGCTGGTCGTGAAAGACGAGCGCCAGCGCGGAGCGGAAATTGACGTCGCGTTCTCGGGGGACCTCACCACAGTCCAGGCGGCGGCGGTCGACGCGGTCCTCGCCCATGAGGCGGGCATCCTCCAGGCCCCGACCGGCGCCGGCAAGACGGTCATGGCCTGCGCCATCATCGCCGAACGCGGGGTCAACACCCTGATCATGGTGGACAGGAAAATCCTCGCCGACCAATGGCGCGAGCGCATTCAGGCGTTCCTCGGTGTCAAACCGGGCCAAATGGGCGGCGGCCGCAAGAAGACCACCGGTGTGGTCGACATTGTGATGCTGCAATCCCTCGCGCGCCGCACCGAAGAGGAAGTCGCGGCGTTCGGCGAGCCCTACGGGCAGGTGATCGTCGACGAATGCCACCACCTGGCCGCCGGCAGCTACGAGCATTCGGTCTCCCGGATCGGCGCGACTTGGTGGCTGGGCCTCACCGCCACCCCAGAGCGCGCGGACGGCCTGGAGCAGTTGGTGACCTGGCAGTTGGGCCCCATCCGCCACGCGGTCCGCGACATCTTGCCCGCAGACGATTCCCTGACCACGCCCTATCTGGGACCCGAACGGCGATTGGTGATCCACCAGACCGCCTTCCGGGCCGCGACCGCCTACGACCCGGCCGATCCGGCCAGCCTCGCGGCCGTCTACAGGGAATTGGCCGCCGATGCCGTCCGCAACGACCAAATCGCAACGGACGTTCTGGCCGCCGTCGGCGAGGGCCGCAAGTGCTTGGTCGTCACCAAGCTCCGCGACCACGTTGACGCGTTGGCGGGCAGGGTGAGGGCGGCCGGCCACGACCCGGTCATCCTGCGCGGCGGCCTGGGCGCGAAGGAGTTGGCCGACGCCCGGAAACGCCTGGCCGCGCATCCGGCCGATCTGCCGCTGGTCGCCATCGGCACCTTGCCGTACATCGGCGAGGGGTTCGACGCCCCGGTCCTCGACACAGTCTTCCTAACCGCGCCGATCTCCTTTCCGGGCCGGCTGGTCCAGGCGATCGGCCGGATTCGGATGGGCGGCGGCAAAACGGCAGTGACGGTCCACGACTACACCGACCCGGCGGTGCCGCTGCTGGCCGCACAGTTCCGCCGCCGCCAGCCTGGCTACCGGCAACTCGGCTTCACCGAGTGGACCCGTTGACCGAATCCCCGTTGACGGAAACCTCGGCGCATGATGGCCCCCGCCGGTCGCGGGCCCCCAAGCCGCGCTTTCTGTGACGCCGGTGGAACGGGGGCGGGCCGCGGCCAGGGTTAGCGAGCAGGAGGCCGGGGATGCGGTGGCGGCGGATGCCGTCGAGGCGATCGCCCGGGTCGAGGGTCAGCCCCAGTTTCGGGTGGGAGTCCTCGATCTTGCGCGGCGGCCAGGAGCCCCTTGCCCCGAACGCGGAGCACCCGGTTCGGCAGCGGATTGGCGACTGTGCTGGCCAACTCACCGGATGCGGCGCGCTGTGGCGATCATGGTGGCCAACCTCGCGCGACGGGGTCCACCGCGACGACGGCGAACCCGCACCGCAAACGACTGAAGAAAGGGGTGACGATCCGCTTGGACGGGGACGCCGTCGGCCACTTCAAGGCGGTGGCCGCGCAAACGGGCGTCCCCTATCGGACCCTGATCAGCCTGTACCTGGCCGGCTGCGCCGCCACTGAACGCAAAAAGGCCTCGACCTGGGTGTGAGCGTTCGAACTTGTCAACCCCCTGGGCCCGGTGGTGGCACATGTCCCGGCGGGGAGAAGGTGCGGCACAGTTCGCCGAATTCGGCGTCGGCCATGGTGGCCTGGCCGATCAGGGCGCCGACGAAGGAAGTGCCGCGCAAGGACCCGAAGACGACTTTGACCGCGAGCCAGAGGCCGTGCGTGTTCCTGATGTCGGCCAGTTCGGCGGCCTTGTCGCCCATCCACGCCGCCGGCGGGCGAAGACTGAAACCTACATTCGCCGCCGAATGTAGGTCCGTATCTGGTCCGGGACGCCGAGTGTAAGTTCGTGTCTGGCACGAGCCGCCGAATGTAAGTTCCTGTCTTAGACAGATTCCCGTTTCACCTGGTCAGCGCGGCGGCAGCCTTTCGCGAGCAGATGGAATCCTACAGTCGCACGCCGAGGTCAGATGGAAACCTACGCTCGCCGCCGCACGCTAGTGCCGCACGCTAGACCGCCGCACGCTAGACGGAAAGCTACACTCGCGCTCCGAAGGAGAAGCGTCGCGGGCTCGCATGAGCAGGAGGGGCCCTTCCGTTGGCCGCCCAGTTCCGCAGCCGGCCGGGCGACCGGCAACTCGGCTTCACCGAACGCCAAGTTTGGGGCCGCTTCCCCGTGGCCCGATGCCGTCCGGTCGCCTTCCGCTCAGCAAAACGGGGATGGTCCAACCTCCGGTAGCCACGGGAGAGGTACCGTGCCATCTTCTTGGGGCGGGCGTCGACATGGTCGCCACCGTTGCATATATGCAACAGCGCGCCTAGAATCTGTGGCTATGGTTGACGCGGCTGCGCTGGTTTCGCAAGTCAGGGCCGCGCGCCAGCTTTCGATGAACGCCCTGGCGGATCTGTCCGGAGTCTCCGTTTCCACAATCTCCCGAATCGAGGCGGGCAAGACCGAGCCTTCCTGGGCCATGATTGATCGCATACTGGGCTCCGCAGGTTTCCAACTGGACTCCAAGCTCGCGGAGAAGGGTTCGGATGAGCCTCTGGCGGAGATCCTGCGTCGGTTGGAGGCGGCCGCCCCGAGCGACCGTGAGGCGATAGTGCGACGGTTCCCGGCGGCCGCCGACCTCGCGCAGGTCGCTCGCCGCGCCGGTCGCCGGCGCGTGGAGTTGTCCGGCGAACTGAGGGAGGCTGTTGGTGCCCTGGCTGCTCAAGGCCAGTCGCCCATCGTGTCGTCGGTTGAGGCCTATGTGGGAGACGTCAGCAGGACTCGATCATTCACGCCGGTGGTCTATGTTGACGACCCGGCAGCGGTGACCGGTCTGAAGGACTCGGCGTGGACTTCGCCGAGGATCATGTTTCTGCTGGCCACAACCGACAACGTGCGGACGGTCGCGCGCTGGGAGGGCGATATGCGAGTGGTGTCCAAGGAATGGGCGCTGCTTGACTCGTTGGCCTCGCCTGGAAGACAGCCAGACGCCTCGGCTTTTCTACTCGATCACCTCGTCCAGGACCTCGTGCCGTGAACGGGAAACCCGAACCAAAGCGGCGGACGCCCGCGACCCTGCAGGACCTGACATATGGCGTGCAGCGCTCACGCCGTCTCTTGATCGCCACGATCAGGGCGTTGGAGGCCTTCCAAGACGCCATCACAATCGTGGGAGCGCACGCTGTGCACGCTTGGGCGCAGGAAGCATGGGGCAACTTCGAGATGCAGGCGACCCGCGACGCGGATGTGGTCCTGAACCCGGTATTCGTGACCGCCGAGCCAAAGCTTCTTGAGGTGATGGCTTCGATAAGGATGACCCCGGCGCTCATCGACCGACCCGGCATCTACGGCTACGCGGACGAGTCAACATTGCCGCTGGGCGAGCGCAGCACCGTCGATCTCATTGTGCCGGAGGCATATGCGGGGGCCGGGCGCAGGGCCGGGCGTATTGTCGGCCAAAAGAACGCCACCGGTCGCGCCACCGGGTTGGAATTGGCAATCTGGGACCGGCATCCCCAGCAGGTGACCGCGATTGACGACACGAGTGACCAGGTAAACGCTTGGGTCGCCGGACCAGCCGCCCTACTGGTCGCGAAGGCGCACAAGGTCCACGAACGGGCGGCCCAGGCGGCCACGCGCCCGCACCGTCTGCGCGCGAAGGACTCTGGTGATGTCGCCCTGCTGATGATGGTCTCCCGACCTGACGACGTTGCGCGAGTTATGGCAGAGCGGTCAGATGAGCACCCAGAGATTGCGCTGGTAGTCGCGCGGGGCGCGCAATGGTTGATCGAAATGTACGGCGATCCCTCGTCGGTGATGCGCCGCCACGCGGCTGATGCACTGGCAGGCCGTTTCGATGACGAGCAGGTCCACGCCAGCGTCGAAGCCTGGCTGGAAGGGTTCCGCGCCACGGAAATGGTGACGGCCCTGTTTCCGGCTCCAAGGGAATAAGAGCCGTCCTGATCGGCCCCCGTCCTCAGCGGGTGGCCAGGTGTTCCCAGCGGGTGGTTGAGTTGCGTTTCCAGCCGAGGATGATGGCGGCTTCGCGGGCTATGGCGAGGGCCTCGCGTTGTTGGACCATGAGGACGGCGACTTCGGAGTGCGGGGTGGAGATGATGCGCGAGCGGATGGGGCCGTGGGTTTTCGCGTTGACGCCTTGGTCTATCTGAACGCCGAGGCAGGCCAGGCGGTCGCAGACGGCTTTGCGCATGCGGACGTCTTGTTCGCCCACGGTGCCGGTGAAGGAGATGGCCTGGGCGCCGCCCAGGATTCCGTGGAACGCGGAGATGTAGGACACGATCCGGTGGACCAGCACGTCGATGGCGAGGGCGGCGCGTTCGTCGCCTTGGTCTGCGGCGGCCCAGATTTGCCGCTGGTCGGTCATGCCGGTCAGTCCCAGCATCCCGGAGTCCTCGCTGAGGACGCGGTCGAACTCCGCGATGTCCATGCCGGTGCGTTCCATGACGTAGCGGTGGATGCCGGGGTCGATCGAGCCGCTGCGGGCGCGGGTGGGCAGCCCCTCGATCATGGTGAAGCCGGTGGACACGTCGACCGGGCGGCCGGAGTCCACGGCGGAGATCGAGGAGCCGTTGCCCAGGTAGCAGACGATCTGCCTCAGGTCGTGGCGTCCCACCAGCAACGACGCCCGTTCGGAGACGTACCGGTGGGTCAACCCGTGGAATCCGTACCGGCGAATCCGCAACCGCTCCGTCATGTCCCGGGGCAGGGCGTAGGCCGCCGCCGCCGGCGGCAGGTCCGCGAAGAAAGACGTGTCAAACACCGCGATGTGGGGCACGGCCGGCAGGAGGCGCTGCGCCGCGAGGATGCCGGTGAGCGCCTTCGGGTTGTATTCGGGGGCCAGGGGTGCGAGGTCCTCGATCGCGGCAAGAACCGCGGGCGTGACAATGGTTGCCGTGGCGAACAGGTCCGCGCCGTGGACCACGCGATGGGCCACGGCGGCGATTTCGCACCCAGGCGGCCCGTACTCGCCGAGCATCTTGAGTATCGCCGCGAGGGCGGCCTCGTGGTCCGAGAAGCGTTGATCTGCGCGGTAGGTGTGGTCGCCGACTGTGAGAACGACTTCGCCCTCGGTCCGCTGCCCCACGCCGAAGGCCTTGCCGCGCGCCAGGGGTTCCTTCTGGTCCACGTCGACAAGGTTGTACTTGATCGCGCCGAAAGCGGCGTTCACAACAAGAATCGGTCCAGACACGCTCGCTCCCGGTTCATGGTCTAGCGCCTGCGATCGGGTCGGCCGCAGCCGTCCCGGGCGCTGAGGAGGTTCCAGCGTAACAAACCGGATTCAGCGGCAGGTGGCCCCGACGATGCCGTCTCCTCCCGCCAGGCGCATACAGGCAGTCGCGCGCTCAGGCCAGCGCGAAGTACCGCAGCCACACGTACGCCCAGGCGATCCCCACTGTGAGCAGGGTGAACGGGATGCCGTACTTGGTGAACTGCCAGAACGTGATGGGCTTGCCGAAGCGGGCCGCGAGTCCCAGCACCACCACGTTGGCCCCGGCCGCGACCCCGGTCATGTTGCCGCCCAAGTCGGCCCCGAAGACGAACGCCCACCACAAGGGGCTGGCGGCCCCGGCGGAGCCGGTGGAGGCGACCATCTCCGAGACGATGGGAACCATCGCTGTTGTGTACGGGATGTTGTCGACCACGGCGCCCAGGATGGCGGAGCCGAACAGGAGGCCGGTCACTCCGACCATCTCCCGGCCGCCAACCCAGCTGGCCGCCAGTTCGCCCAGTCGGCCTATCACGCCGACCTCCACCAGCGCCCCGACCAGCACGAACAGGGCCATGAAAAAGGACAATGTGACCCATTCGACCTCCGCGAAGAACTGTTTGGGCTTAGTTCCGGAGACCATCACCATGAGCCCGGCGCCAAGCATCGCGACGATCGACGGGTCGAGGGGCACCACCGAATGGAGGCTGAACACCACCATGATGAGGGCCAGCACCGCCAGGCAGCGCGCCAGGAGGGCCTTGTTGGGAATCGCGTCGACCGGGTTGACGTCCCCCAGCGCCTCTTCCACGTCGATCGGCACTCGCAGCTCCCGCCGGAACACGACCGCGACCGCCGCCACCAACACCACCAGCAGGATGGCGGTCAGCGGCAGCGCGTGGACTAGGAAGTCCATGAAGGTGAGCCCGGCCCGCGACCCGATGATCAGGTTGGGCGGGTCCCCGATCAGGGTTGAGGTGCCCCCAATGTTGGCGGCGAAGATCAACGAGATGAGATAGGGCGCCGGGGCGATCTTGAGGCGCGCGCACACGGACAGCGTCACCGGCGTGACCAGCAAGACCACGGTGACGTTGTCCAAAATGGGGGAGAAGAACGCCGTCACCAGCATCAACACGATCAAGAGCCGGATCGGCCGCCCTTTTGAGGCGCGCGCCGCCCACAACGCGATGAACTCGAACAGGCCGGTGTGCCGCAGCACCGAGACCACAACCATCATCCCGAAGAGCAGGAAGACCACGTTCCAGTCGATCCCGGTGTGCTCGGTGAAGAACGCCGAATCCGCGTTGACCAACGGTCCGTCGGCGCGGAACAGCCCTAGGATGGTCATCCCGGCCACCCCGGCCAGCGCCGCCGCGACACGGTGAACCTTCTCCGTGGCGATCAACGCGTAGGAGACCAGAAAAAAGGTCACGGCGACAACCGTGATGACGTCCATGGTCACGACCTTTCGGGAGGGCGGGCGGCTGACTCAGCGACAAGTGCGGTCGCCACCTCTCGAACACGTCGCTCCGCCGCCGTTAAACAACGACGCCGGACGAAGTGGGGGTGTTCGGCCAGTTTACAAGACCCGAACCGCCCAATTCCGGGCCGTGCGACCCGTTCTCACGGCTGCCGATCCCGTCCGGCCACCCGGAAACGCAGAACCGGCCCAGCCGCAGGTGGTGGCCGCTTTGGAAGAACTGGCCGCCTCCGACGAGATAGTCGCGCAGAACGAATCGCAAGTCGCCTCGGCTCTCGCCGCCGCAAAGGCCGGAGCTGACTTCAGCGACGCGCTGATCATCGCCGCGGCGAACGAGGCCGGGTGCGCCCGGTCGGTCACCTTGGACGCCAAGGCCTCCCGCAAGCTCGGCTACCAACTCCTCGAACCATAAA
>JAITFE010000041.1 GCA_031281585.1 Bifidobacteriaceae bacterium
TGTAAGATTTCGTCTGGCCCAACCAACCGAACGCGAGAATCCGTCTGGTCCGACTACTCGAATGTAGGATTTCGTCTGGCCCAACGGCCGAATGCAGGATCTGTTTCGCCCGAGGCCTCGAATGCGAGGGTTCTGCCTGGCTCGGGGCCGCGAATGTCGGATTCTGTGCCGCCGGGCGGGCGGATGGGGGGTTCCGTTTCGTTTCGGAGGTCGAAGGCGAGATTCAAGCCCGCGCGGGAAGGTGACCCGCCCGCAGTTGCCGCCTCGTCGAGGATGCTCAGCGCAGAACATCCCCGGTCCGGCGGGAAAACGGCAGTGCTAGACGGCGGCGGGCTGCTTCGCGGTGCTCGCGGGAGCGGAGTTCGTGGGCTTTGACGACTGGTCGGAGCTGGTGCTGGTGGAAGGCTTGTCGGAGCCGCCGCCCGAAGAATTGGCGCTGGCGCCGGAGGGCGCGCTGGTCAAGGCACCGCTCGAGCCGGCGCGCGAATCGGTCCTGTAGAAGCCCGAGCCCTTGAACACAATCCCGACCGAGTTGAGAACCTTGCGCAGGGTGCCATCGCATTGCGGGCAGTCGGTCAGCGCGGGGTCCGTGAAGCTTTGGCGCTGGTCAAAACGGTGTCCGCACTGTTTGCAAGCGTAGGTGTAGGTCGGCATCTCAGTCTCCCAAGGTTGGCACTCTGATTCTGCGAGTGCTAACACTACTACGCCCTGGGCTATTCCAGCCACCGACGTGAACGCCCCGCCGCGACAGCGGACGGCAAGCCGACTGCGGCCGGGCTCAGAACAGGGCCACTCCCGCGCCGGTCAACGCGCCGTCGACGGGCCGGTCATGCGCCTCGCGCGGCAGCGAGCCCGCTGGCAGCACCTCCCAAGGGAAGCATGCCGCCAGCACCAATGCGCCCTCGGCCGCGTGGGCCAGCGCGCGGTCATACCAGCCGCCGCCCCGTCCCAACCGCGTGCCGCCAAGGTCCACCGCCAACGCCGGGGCCAGCACCAACCGGCAACGCCCCAGCGCCGAGGCCTCCAGGCGCGGCCCCGCCGGCTCCGGCAGCTGCCCGGGCGGCGCGGCCGGCAGGCCGCAAGTCGCCGCCTCGACCTCGGCCCAGGCCACATCCCGGCGCGCGGGGCCCGGCGCGGGCACCAGCACCCGGATCTCCCGTGCGGCGAAGAACTGCAGCAACTCGGCGGTCGGCGGCTCGTCCGCCAAGGACAGATAGGCGGCGGCCCACTCGCCCGCGCTCGGCAAGACGCCCTCCAGACCCGGCGCGAAGGCGAGGTCGGGGGCGGGCTGCGAGACGGCATCGGGCACCGGGGAAGTGGCCAAAGCCAAACGGGACCGGCGCTCGGAAACGACCCGCTGGCGCCAGGCGGTCTTGTCCAAATGCTCATCCTCCACACGTTCACCCTAGTCAGGGCAGTCCGCGAGTTAGGATTGGAAGCCATGAGTATCACCAAGGCGGTGATTCCCGCAGCCGGGCTCGGCACGCGGTTCCTGCCCGCCACCAAGGCCGTACCCAAAGAACTGCTGCCCGTCGTTGACGTCCCGGCCATTGAATACGTGGTCCGCGAGGCCGCGGCGGCCGGCCTTGGCAACGTCCTCCTCATCACCGGGAAGACAAAAGGGGCGATCCTCGACCACTTCGACCGCTCCTGGGACCTGGAGGCGGTGTTGGAGGAGAAAGGGGACTTCGAGCGCCTGCGCGCGATCCGCGAGTCCGCCGGGCTGGCCACCATCCACGCGGTGCGCCAGGGCGCGCCCAAGGGGCTGGGCCACGCCGTCCTCTGCGCCAAGGAGCACGTCGGGGACGAGCCTTTCGCGGTGCTCTTGGGCGACGACTTGATCGACGCCCGCGATCCGCTGCTGGCCAGCATGATCACCGTGCGCCAGCAGCTTGGCGGATCGGTGGTCGCCCTCATGAGGGTGCCGCGCGACCAGATTTCGCTGTACGGCTCGGCCGCGGCCCAGCTGGTGGACGATGCCGTCTTCCCAGGTCTCGCCCCCAGTTCCGTTTTCCGGTTGTCCGGTTTGGTGGAAAAGCCCGCGCCTGAGGAAGCGCCTTCGGATTTCGCCATCATTGGGCGCTACGTCCTTGATCCGGCGGTGTTCGCCGCGCTGGAGCAGACCCCGCCGGGGCGGGGCGGCGAGATCCAGCTGACGGACGCGCTGGCCCAACTGGCCGAGTTGCCCCCGGACGCCGGCGGCGGACTCCACGGCGTGCTCTTCGAAGGCCGCCGCTATGACACCGGCGACCGGCTTGACTATTTGAAGGCCGTGGTCCGCCTGGCCGTGGACCATCCCGAATTGGGGCCGGAGTTCGCGGCCTGGCTGGCCGAGTTCGCGAGCGGCCGTTGACCGCCTTTCGGGGGCCTGCCGAACTGCGCCGCGCCAGCATCCGGGTGGCGCGGTGAGCCACGACCACCTCGACATCCCGGTCCCCTGGCCCGCGACCTTGAGCGAGGGCGACATTCGGTTGCGGCCCATCCGGCGCTCCGACCAGCGGAGCTGGACTGCCCTGCGGGAGTCAAACCAGGACTGGCTGGCGCCTTGGGACGCGAGTTCCCCTGAGGACGCCGAGCCCCGTCCGCCCAACTTTGCCACCTATGTGCGGCAGTTGGCTCACCAGGCCCGCGCCGGGCTGACCATGCCCTGGGTGATCGAATACCAGGGCTCCATGGTGGGCCAGTTGAACATCAACGGGATAGCGCGCGGGGCGGCGCAAAACGGCAGCATTGGCTACTGGGTTGGGCGGGAAGTCGCCGGCCGGGGAATCACGCCCACCGCTGTGGCTATGGCTTTTGACCATGCGGTCACCGCCGGGCGGCTGCACCGGCTTGAAATAGCGATCCGGCCGGAAAACCGCCCGTCGCTGCGGGTGGCGGAGAAACTCGGCTTCCGGGACGAGGGGCTGCGCCCCCGCTACCTGCATGTGGACGGGCAGTGGCGGGACCACCGGGTCTTCGCGCTGACGCGCGAGGAGGTGCCGGAGGGCCTGCTGGCCCGTTGGCGCGCGAGCGCGCCAACTCCGGGCTGAGGCGATCACGTTCGTGGTGCGCGGGCGCTGGTCGGGAGGCTTGGCGCGGGGCGCTGCTCGCCCCGAAACTTGGCCGAGCCGCAAGAGCGCTGTTTGAAAGCGGCACCCGCCGGCTGTGGGCCGAGGCGATCACGTCCGTGGCGCGCGGCCGCTGGTCGGTGGGCATGGCTCTGCTCGCTGCTCGAGCGGGCGCTGTTCGGCAGCGGAGCGCGGCCTCCCCGGATTTGACTCCTGCGGGCCTGCCGCCCGGGCGCGGCCCAGCTACTGACGGCGGCAGGCGCCGCCACTCCCACTTTGGCCACTTCAGCCACACCAGGCTCTAGAATCACACCGGTGTGATTCGCTTGACCGACACTCCGTCCCGCCTGCGTTCCGCCAGGCCACACTGCAATTAGTTTTGGGGAAATGGTGAGTTCGGTCCCCGCGGGGCTGGCGATCATCCCGGCCGCCGCACTGTGCATTGGGTACCTGCTTCCCCATGTGTCTCGCGGGCGCGCACGCGATTGGGAGATACCGGTGGAAGACAGGTTCTCTGTGGACGCCCGCGTGATCGAGCCCGCCGTCAAGCCGAACGCGGAGGGGCAATCCTCAGTCCCGCTGTTGTCCGCAACCCGACCGCAAAGGACCGCGCCAATGCAAAGGCCAGCCACCAGCCGTCCGGCCAAGCCGGTCCGGCCGAACATGCCTGCCCCCGCCGACCAGGCGGGAGCGAACCGCCGCGCCCCCGCGCGCCCTGGTTCGCGGGCCCCCAGGGCCGAAGCGGCGTCTGGCGACGCGCGCGAGTCGACAGGGCGGCCGCCGCGCGGTTCACGCCAGATCACCCCGTCCAGGCCTCCGGCACCGACTGGATCGAACTTGGGTCCGGGCTCGCAGCGGTCGACGCCGGCCATCCGCGCCGCCCAGTCGCCTGACGGGGCGCGCCGCGCTCCGGACCATGTCGCCGCCACCCGCGCCGCAGCCATGCGCGCGTGCCTGACCGGCTCCTTCGCCATCCTCACAATCCTGGCGGTGACCCTCCACCTGACCTCGGGCCTGACGGTGTGGGCCGCCGCCGTTTGCGGCGCTCTGACGGCGGGGGTCCTGGTGGCGGGCCGACACGCGGTCGTGGTCGAACGCCGCGCCCAAGCACGGCGCCGCGACGCCGCCTCAGGCGCCGCGGACGCCTCGGGCCACCCCCAGTTCGATGAAGTCCCCGCTGCCTCCGTCAACACGGCGCCTCAGGCCAGGACAGGCACGCCCGCCGCCGATCCCGCCTCGCCAGTCAGCGCCAACGCCCGGACACCTGCCCGCGCCACGGCCGGCAGAACGGCCGGGCGAGACGACACAGCAGACCGCGGGGCGGTTCTTCTCCCCGATTCGCGCCCGTCGACCGGCCGGCGCGGGCGAGCGGCGGGCTCCGCCGAAATCGGCGACGATCAGACGGCCGAGGATTCGGGCTGGGCCCCTTCCGCGCAGGCCGAGGCCGACGCGCCCGCCGACCAGAGCGTGGGGAGGGGCTATGCGGGGGGCGGCGGCACGGCATCGACGGCTGGGACGGCCGATTCGGCGAGCGCAAGGCGGCCGGGCATTTCCGGGCGGGTCCAGGGCGGGCGGGCCGTGTACCACCTGCCGGAATCTGTGCAGATCAGGCCGGTCGAACTGGACGAGGCGACGGAGCCAGCGCGGCCCAGGCGGCTGACGCCGGCTCGCCCCAAAGCGGTGCCCGCGGCAGCGCCGGAGCAACCGGCCGGGACCCCCAAGCCCAAGCGAATCGCCGTGCCGGCGGGGATTCCCGCTCCCACTTACACCCTGATGCCGGGCGCTCCGAAGTGGGAGCCGAAGGCGCTGACGGCGCTGGATTACGCGCAGGCCCGCGAGGCAGCGGCTCGCGCCACCCAGCGGGCGGCGGCCGAGTCCCTGGCCGAGGGCGTGGAGACGGCCGCCACAGGCGAGATCAAGATCCCGGACCGCGTTGTGTTCGCGGAGGCCGCGCTGGACCTGAACCGGGCGATCGCGGCCCGTCGCCGCGCCGCCGGGCTCTGACGGCTCCAGCGCGGGTCAAGAAGCAGTGCGGCACAGCCGCCGGGGAGCCGATGGTAGACTCAATCCCCGCGCCCGCCTGGGCGCTCCCGCACGAGGGGCTGTAGCGCAATTGGTAGCGCACCTCGGTCGCATCGAGGGGGTTGGGAGTTCGAGTCTCCTCAGCTCCACCACGTGCTCGCATGTTCCTGCCCTAGCCTTTGCGCCTCGAGCGCGGCGGCTACGGCGCGCCTGGGAAACGCCGCCCGGTGCTTGTGGTCCAGTCTGACCCTTTCAACGCCAGCCGCCTGCCAACGGTGGTGGTCGCCTCGGTGACCACAGACTTGCGGCTGGCGGGGCTTCCGGGGAATGTGTTCCTTGAGGCAGAAGCCGCGGGCCTCCCGAATGACTCGGTTGCGAACCTGACTCAGGTGGTCACACTCAACAGATGGGAGTTGGTCGAGCAGGCAGGGCGGGCGGACTTCGCCACCATGCGCCGCGTTGACGAGGGCCTCCGAAGCATCTTGGGCCTGTAGCGCAGGCCTGCAAACCGGTGGGACGCAGAACGGCCCGGGCACCGCCCGGATGGTCCCCGCCTGGTGGGGTGTATCCGCAGCCCGCGTCCGCTCTGCCGCAGGTCCCAGCGCCACGATTTCTTGCCCTCGTCCGCAAGGACGGCCGCGCCCATTCCCCGGCGGTTCATGCGTCTGCGCATGATACGATGCGCGCATGCCCAAGACCGTGCAAATTCGTGACATCGCCGATGCCGTCTACGCGGGCCTGCGACGGCGCGCGGCGGCCAACGGGGTCACCATCCCGGAATTGCTCAGGGCGGAGGCCGCCCGGATCGCGTCACGTCCCACCATGGCGGAGTGGCACGAACAAGTCCGGCGCCGCACCCGGCGCCCCTACGAGGGCAACGCCGTCGAAGCGCTGGACGACATCCGGGGACCGTGGCCTGATGCTGGTCGTTGACGCGTCCTGCCTTTTCGAGGATCTCAGCGGCGGCCCGTGCGCTGAGGCGGTTCGCGCCCGCCTCGAGTCCGCCCTAGAGGCCTGCGCTCCGCACGTGATCGACGTCGAGGTGCTCGGCGTGGTACGGCGGGACCGCAAACGCGGACTGCTTGATCAGACGGCGGCCGACCAAATAGCCGCCGATCTGCGGGACTGGCCGGGCGAACGCTTCGACCACCGCCCGCTGCTGGAACGGGCTTGGGAGTTGCGGGACACCCTGCGGATTCCCGACGCCATGTATGTGGCCCTGGCAGAAGCGCTCGACGCGCCTTTGCTCACACTCGACGCGCGCCTCGCCGCCGCGCCGGGACCGAGATGCCCAATCGAGTGCCTCCGGCGCCCGGCCGGTGCCGGCCTGATCGACCGCGAAGACGGCGGCGCGGGGTAAGAAGGCTGACGGCCGCGACGGCCCGCCGCGGCCTCGCTCAGTTGATCGTCGAGATTTTGACGCCGGCGAGTTGGCTCAAGTCTATTTCCACCGCAATTTCCGAATGCTCGTTTATTGCGCGCAACATGTTTCCTTCTAGCTCAACGCCCGCAATAGGGTTGGTCTGCTCGAAAAAGAATCCCCAACGCAGGCCGCCGCGGGCGTCAATATGGGCTATGAAACCATCGCCGCCGAACCCGCCCTCACCCCCTATGATGAACCCGCCCGCATAGCCCACTCTGGCGTTGACCCACTCGTCCACAACGACCCAGCAATCTTGTTCATACTTCTCAATGCTCTCAATGGTGGTGTCGCACAGCGGCCTGCAACACCAGTCGGCGTCACCCGTGTTTGAGTCGAGGTTGCGACGGTAGTCCATAATCGTGACACGGCCGTCCGCGTACAATATGCAGTCTATTCGGGGCAGTTCCCGCCGCGTTTCATTCCAGTGCTCTTTGACCAAAGCATTCAACGTTTTATCCTCCCAGTCCGCCCGGCCCCATGCGGTGCACGCCGCGAGGGCTGTAGTCCAGTTCTGCGGCCAAGCCGACCAGATCGGCCATCAGGTAGACCGTACTCAGCCACATCTCGGTTCCTTGGAGGCCCGGCTCCCCGGCAATGGGGTCAAAGGCAAACCCCTGGCCGGGCGCCCAACGGGCCAGTGTCAAACGGAGGCGTTCCTCCATCCAGGCCTTGATCGGCTCCCGCATGTCCGGATCCTGCCGCAGGCACAGCCACAGCGGGTGGACCACGTCCAGCACCTCGCACGCGGTTCCCCGGCCGTCCCCGAAAACCGCCTGGTCGTGGCAGTGCGCCCACACGGTCGTCTTGGCCGCGGCCGGGTGGGGCAGAGGCCGGCCGAACTGGGCGTAGGTGCCACGGGTGAGGCGGTAGAACCCGTTGACCGCCAACAACCAGCCGTGTTTCCCGGGGCTGCCCCACATTCCGCTGGCCGGGTCGCAGCGGCGGTCCAGCCAGGCGAACAACGTCTCCACCGGTCCGCCGATGCCGTGGTGCCGCACGTTCGCGTCTACACACGACGCGTAGCAGTCCACCCAGTGCCCGGCGTCCCAAGGGTCGGTGGCCCAGCTCAGCGCGTCGAGCGCCAACGGGAGGGACTGCTCAGTCATCGCGGTCACGTCGGCCACGGGCGCGGGCAGGTGGGAGCCCAGGCATTCGAGCGCGTAGTTTGCGGCCATGGTGGCGTAGCGGTCGGGCCCGCTGGGCCGAGCCGGCGGGTCAAGGTGGCGGTCGGCGCCGAGGTGTTCGCCCACCAGTCCGGTGGCGTGGTCCTGGCAAGACCCCAGGAACTCCACCCAGCCCTTCCGCGTCCGACCAGGCGGCACGGAGCCGAACATGGCGGCGATCTCAACGGCGTCGCAATTCGGGCGGACCCGGCGGGGCGCACCGGGAGCGTCGACAAAACAGGGCCCGTCGTCAGTGCCGGCGGAATGGTGCTCGGCGGCGGCGGGCCCGGCGATCGGCCCGCTGTCGTGAGCGCGGGCGCGGAAGGGCTCGGTGGCGCCGGGCCGCCTCGCCGCCGCCTCGCCGCCGTCAACGCGGGCGCGATAGCGCTCAAACAGTTCTGGGAGCTCCGCGCGGACGGACTGGCCGAACGCGCGCAATGCAGCGACCAGGCTCACGGCTCGCTCCTGAGCCGCAACACGCGCGCGGGGTTGCCGCCCACTATGGCCGCCTCCGGGACATCGCGGGTGACCACGGCCCCCGCCGCGAGGATTGCGTGGCTGGCGACCTGGACGGCATCGACCACTGTGACGTGCGCGCCGACCCACACGTCGTCCCCCAAAACCACGCCGACGCTGGTGTGCGGCTGGCGGAACACCGGCACGTCCAAGCGGGCGAACCCGTGGTTGAAACCGACCAACGCGGCGTACGCGCCGATCCGCACCCCGTCCCCAGCAGTCACGCGGCCGCGCACCGACGCGAACGGGTTGACCGAGCAGTTGTCGCCAAGGCGGACTGGACCGGTGACGTACGCCTGGGCGGCTATGTAGCAGTCGGCCCCAAGCTCGACGGGCGCGTCGAAGGAGCCGACAACGGCGGCCCGCTCCGACACGTAACAACTGGCGCCCGCGACAAACCCTTGGGTCCGCCCAAGAAACTGCTGGTAGGCAAGCTGCCGGGCCTGTTCCTCCGGACTCGACTCCTCCCGGAACAGCCACGGGCAATAATCGAAACGCTGGCGCCGCGCGCGGGCCGCGAACACGTCACTGGGCACGCCCATAATCCTCCCAGACGCGCGCGCTGGTCGGCAGCGGTCATCGCTAGAACCATCGCGTGACCGCGCAGCGTTCTGACCAGATTCCGCGGGAAGAAGACGGCGATCTGGCAAGAGCCGCTGACAAGAAGCTCCGCAACCCCGGCGGCAGCGCAAATGCGACCATAACCGCCATTTGCCGGCGTCATTTACCGGAATGCGGCGGATTTTGCGCCGGGGCTTCCGTCGAGTGGCAGATGCTGTCACACCCCCTCCGCTGAGAGGCGGATTTTGTCCGGGCCGGTTTGCGTCTGCGCTGGTCACAGGCGCGCGCCGAGCCGGAAAGCGGACACTATCCGCCACTCGACGCGGCTGAGTGCCCCGGACGGCACAGGAAACGCCATTCGACGCTTTCAGCGGCACACAATCCGCCAATCGGTGCCGAGCGGCGGGAATAGGTTTCTGTTGGCCTTCGGCGTCCGAATGTATGTGATCGGCGCCTACTTCTCGCAGGCCACGCCGTCTTTGTCGCGGTCGAGTTTCGTGCTGTAGCCAGGATCGCCCTCATGCAGCGGCGCCTTTCCTGCTGCTCTCACCTCGTCGCAGTTGGCGTAGCTGACTGCTTCAGGGGTCGGTTCGGATTCGGGTGGCGGCGGCGTCGGCTCCGGCTCTGGTGGTGGGGGTGTCGGCTCCGGCGCCGGCGCGGGCGTCGTCTCAGGCTCTGGTTCTGGTTCCGGTTCCGACGAAGCGCTCTCGATCACCTGCTCAGGCGTGGGCTCTACTGGTTCCCCGGAAGCTGCGGTCGCCGTCGGACTGCCCGAGTTGGACGGCCTCGGCTCGCCCGCGTTTTGGCACATGCCGATCACACCAAAAAACAGGACGATCAAGACCCAAAACCACCATCGTTTCCACCATGGCTTCGAAGGGGCCATTGAGGGCGGCGGCGGTCCCGGCGTGAAAGGCTCCGCGGGCATCGAGCCGCCGGGCTGGTAGCCGGTTGACCCTGGTGGTTGATTCGGCAAGAAGGCTCCGGATTGCGGCTGCGGAGAGAACGTCGGGTTCGGCTGCGGTTGCCAAGAAGACCCCGCGGGGGACCGGCCCGCCCGCGTCGTGCGGGAAAAGCCCGTGGCGATCCGGGTTGTGACCGCCCCACGGCTATTGACGGTGACCGGACCGACTCGCTGGGAAAGGGACAGCCCGGACTTGGAGACGTTCAACCGGGGACCGCCTTTCCAAAGTGACTTGGTCTTTCGGAATCGGAATGCCATTGTGGTGCGCTTTCTGATGGGGTTCCGCAATCACGTGCAATCTATCGGCTCGGTCGACCCTTGCCAAGCTAGGTCAATCACGCGAAGTCGAGGCGGCCCATCCGGTGATCGACAGTGCGCCAATCGCGCGTCTGCGGAGCGCCGTACCGGCCGTTGTTTGAACCAGTGCTCCTGCGGCGGACAGGCTCTATTGGCCAACGGTAGGGTTGCCAATGACCACGATTGGCCCTGTCGAGCAGTGGGCGCACGCACTGGACCAACACCGCGAGTGGGTGCGCGGCTGGATCTCCGACTCGGAAACCGCCGCCCGGTTCGACTCCGACTGGGGCACAAAGCTCCAGGTCGTCTCCGCCGTCGCCGCGAATCTGGATGCCGGCGACACTACGGCCTGGCAGGCGCTCGGCGTGGTTTTCGGCGACGCCCTCGCCTTGGCGACCGATCTGCCGTGGGGCGAGGTCACCGACGAATACGGAACTGATCCCGGGATAGTCGCCAACGCGGACATGAACGCGGTGGTGTTTCCCTTGACCATGCTGAGCAAGCGCGCGGAGCGGGGCGACCCGCCCGACCGGGACGCGATCCTCTCCCTATTTCAGCAAGTCGCGGCCAAGGCCCAAGAACTCGCCCAGTCCGGTTCCAGCGGCGAGTCGCCCGACCCCACCCAACAGCCTGAACAGAACATGTGAGCCCCTGCGCCCGCTCCGCGGACCTGGCGGCACCGGCCAACGGCATCGCGGCCAAACGAAAGCCAACCGCCTGGCCAAACGAAAGAGCGACCATCGGCCAAACGAAAGCGACGGCCTGGCCAAACGAAAGCGCCAGTGACATGATGGACTGATGGTCAGCGTCCCGAAGTCACCTCTTGGAGAAGTCCTTCCACGATTCGCTGAACCCAGGGTTGCCGAAGCCCTAACCGACACCAGGGTCGTTCTGATCAACGGTGCCCGCCAGTGCGGCAAAACCACTCTGGCCAAGATCATGGCCCATCACAGCGGCGCGGAATACCGCAGCTTTGACTCGGCTACCTGGCGTCACGCCGCAGCCACGGACCCGACTGAGTTCGTGTCTGGAGGCAGCCGCCTCGTCATCGACGAGGTCCAGCGCGTGCCCGGCCTATTGCTCGCGATCAAAGAGGCTGTTGACGACGACCCGGCGCCAGGGCGCTTCCTCCTCACAGGATCGTCTCGGCTCCTCGGCCTGAAGGCGGTCCCCGACGCGCTGCCGGGTCGGATGGAGACCGTCGAACTCTGGCCGCTGTCGCAAGGAGAAATCGACCGCGGCCGCGCGGGCCGGTTCGTGGACGCGGTCTTCGATGCCGGACCGGCATTCGAGCACACATCCGAGGAGACCCGGAGCGGCTACGTGTCTCGGCTGTCACGGGGCGGCTTTCCGGGCGCCATCGCAAGGGCCGAACGGCGACGGCAGCGGTTCCTGGAGGAGTACGTCTCCGACCTAGTCAACCGCGACGTCAGACAGGTGGCGCAGGTCGAGAACAGCCACGACATGCGCCGATTGATCCAGCTCCTGGCCTCCCGCAGCGGGCAGCTCATTGTGCCGCAAAACCTTGCCAGCGGCCTAGCCGTCACGGCGCCCACGGTGCGACGGTACTTGGAGATCCTGGAAGAGTTGTTCCTGATAAAGCGAATTCCGGCCTTCTCCGGAAACCTGACGCGGCGAGTCGTGGGCACCCCCAAAGTGGCGTTCGTGGACTCCGGTTTGGCCGCCGTACTCGCCGGCTTTGACTCCGCCCGGCTGATGCGTCCAGGTGCCCCCCTCGGCGGCCTTCTCGAGGCTTTCGCGGCGATGGAGCTCTCACGTCTTTTCACTTGGTCAGAAGAACGAGTCGAGTTGTTTCACTACCGCACAAAGGATCAGATCGAGGTCGACTTGGTGCTGGAGAACCGGCGAGGCCAGGTCGTAGCGATCGACGTCAAGGCCTCGTCGACCGTTCGGGGAGACGACTTCCGCGGTATACGCCACCTGGCCGGGCGTTTGGGATCGGATTTTCTAGCCGGCTTCGTCCTCTACACCGGCACCCGCACGGTTCCCTTCGGGCCGAAGAACCGAGCCGTCCCACTGGCCGCACTTTGGGAAGCCTAGAACGGTGGCAAAGAAGCCGCCGTCTTGGACCTATGGCCGTGTTTGCCTTCCGCGTTTCCTCAGGTCAGCGCTTCGCGCCGCCCACGTCAACAGGGCCGGACGCCGGTTCCTGACCGGTGTCCCGAACGGCGCGTTCGCCAGCGGGAGGCGGCGTCGCCCGGTCGCTGTCAGCGGTCGCGGTTAGGCTCTTCACATGCGATCGGTCGAGTTGTTCGCCGGGGGCGGCGGCCTGGCGTTGGGCACGCACATGGCCGGGTTCACCACCGAGGTGGTGGCCGAATGGAACAAGTGGTGCTGCGACACCCTGCGGGAGAACCGCGAGGCCGGGCACCCGCTGGTGCAGGGTGTGGACGTGCGGGAAGGCGACATCCGAGACATCGACTGGACGGACTACGCGGATTCCATCGACTTGGTGAGCGGCGGCCCGCCTTGCCAGCCGTTCAGCGCCGGCGGACAAGGACGCGCCGATTGCGACGTCCGTGACATGTTCCCCGCGACCGCCGAGGTCATCAAGCAAGTCCGGCCGCGCGCCTTCATCGTTGAGAACGTGCGCGGCCTGACCAGGCCGGCTTTCGCGGACTACTTCTCCTACATCCAGCTGCGCCTTGGCCACCCGGAGATCGGCGCCAGGCGTGGGGAGGCGTGGCAGGACCATTTTCAACGCCTGCAGGCCGAGCACACGTCCGTCCGCAACGACCTCCAATACCGGCTCATCACAACGTTGGTCAACGCTGCCGACTACGGTGTGCCGCAGCAGCGGTGGCGGGTCTTCTTTGTCGGATTTCGAACGGACGTCGATGCCGAGTGGTCCTTCCCCGAACCCACCCACTCCGCCCAGGCGTTGCGCCACGCCCAAGAGGTCACGGGCGAGTATTGGGACAGGCACCGGATCGCCAGAGGCGCCCGCCAAAGCACCCGCCAGACACAGTTGTTTGACATGCGCGCGGCCGTTCGGCCATGGCGAACGGTCCGCGACGCGATCGCGGACCTGCCCGAACCGACCGAGGCCGGAGACCCAAGGCGCCTCAACCACGTGTTGCAGCCCGGCGCCCGTGCCTACCCCGGTCACACTGGTTCGCACATCGACCAGCCCGCCAAAGCGCTGAAAGCGGGCGTCCACGGCGTGCCCGGCGGGGAAAACATGCTGCGCCGCGAAGATGGAAACGTGCGCTACTTCACTGTCCGCGAAGCGGCGAGGCTCCAGACCTTCCCCGACCGGTACGCCCTACATGGCCCTTGGAGCGAGGCGATGCGGCAATTGGGAAACGCCGTGCCGGTGCTGCTCGCCCAGAGCGTCGCCGCCTCGGTCCACGAGCACTTGACCCTGGCCGAACTCCGCGCCCGCGCCGCGCTTCCCTGCTCTGCTTGAGGCTGCGGGCTGGGGGCACGCGCGGTTGGCCCGGTTGGCGGCCGCGCCCAGGAAGAAGCCGCCAGGCCGATTCGAACCGCGCGGTTGGTCGGGGTTGGCCGGATTGGCGGGCGCCCGCCCGTGGGGGCCTCACAACAATCCACAGGGAAGGCACGCCGCCGGGAACGGCCGGCGCGCCAGACGCTAAGGTGGCACCCGTGCCCCGCCGCGTGTCGATCTACCTCAAGGAGATGTACCCGGTGGTTCCCCGGTTGGGGTTGGCGGCGGTGTTGTTCTTTGAGATCTACTTCCTGGTCTTGTTGACCAACCAGACCGCGATTGGGCCGATCCGGATCGGCTGGCGGGAGGCCATTGGCGCGCTGACCATTTTCGCGTTCCTGCTGACGTTGCGGATCGCGGACGATTTCAAGGATTACCACACCGACAAGCGGCTCTTCCCGGAGCGCGCGTTGCCGTCCGGGCGGGTTCGCCGTAAGGACCTGGCCATCCTCCTGGCCGCGGTGGACGCGCCGGTCATAGCGCTCAACTTCGCGTTCATGAACAATCCCGCCTGGTTCGCCTTCCTGGCCGTCTACGGCACCGCCATGTCGCTGTGGTTCTTCGCCAAGGCCAAGATCCAGCCGAACCTGCCGCTGGCGCTGATCACGCACAACCCGGTTCAGATCGTGATGAACCTGTACGTGATCTCCTTCGCCTGCCACAAGTACGACGTGCCGCTGGTCACGCTGCCAAACGCCGCCATCGCGTTGACAATGTATTTCCCAGGTCTGATCTGGGAGATCGCGCGCAAGGTCCGCGCGCCGGAGGATGAGACGGAGTACACCACCTATTCGAAGCTTTTCGGGGTGAAAAAGCCGGTGCTGTTCGTTTTGGGCGTGATGGCCGCCGATTTGCTGACCACCTCCTACCTGGTGTGGCAACTGTATCCTTGGGCCGTGACCGCCGTCGCTGGAGCGTACGCCTGGTTGGTCTGGCAAGGGCTCCGCTTTATCCGCAACCCCAAGAGATTCCCATTGGTCAGCCGCGTGCAATGGTACGAGTACGCCGCCGAGGGCACCGTCGTGGTGCTGATCGGCTCCTACCTGGCGGGTTGGGGCGTGTAGATGCGGCACTGGCTTGCGGAGCCCTTCGTCACTTTGATGCCCGCGTTGATCGCCGGCGTCCTGAACATGGTTTGGGTCCGCCTTCCCCTCGCCAAGCGGTGGAGCAAGCCGCTGGACGGCGGTCGGCTGTGGAAGGACGGCCGCCCCTGGTTCGGCCCGAACAAGACCTATAAGGGCCTGGTCGGCATGATCGCCTTGGCCGCCCTGTGCTCGCTGGCCTGGGGTTGGCTCTGCCAGGCCTCCCCCGGACTTGCGGCCAGCCACCGCGTCTACCAGCACTTCGGCTCCAGCCCCGGCGTCAGCCTGTGGTTCGGGACCGCCCTGGGGGTGGCCTACGCCTTGTTCGAACTCCCGAACTCGTTCCTCAAGCGCCGCCTGGGGGTGGCGCCCGGCCGCCCGGCCACCGGGCCGTCCAAGTACCTGCTGATCGCCTTGGACCAGTGCGATTCGATCATCGGCATGGTGCTGGTGGCTTGGCTGCCCGCGCGGTTGACTCCGCTGGAGGCGCTCTGGTGGGTGGTTCTGGGCGGCGCCACGCACCTGGTCCTCAACGGCGCCCTGTACCTGGCCCATCTGCGCCGGAGCCCGCTGTGACAGGCGACGTGAAACCGCTGGCCCCCGGCTTGGACCCCGCCGAGGTGGGCGGCAAGGCCGCCAGTCTGGGCGAGTTGACGGCCTTGGACGTTGGCGTCCCCCCAGGCTGGGCGGTGCCGGTCGCGGTCTGCCAGGCTTTCCATGACACGGGCGCGCTGCCGGAGGGGGTCGTGGCCGCGATCATGGCCGCGACCAGCGCCTTCCCGGACGCTTTGTGGGCGGTGCGCTCGTCGGGCGTGCAGGAGGACGGGGCCGCCTTGTCCTTCGCCGGCCAGTTCGCCACCTGCTTGGACGTGCCCCGCGAGGACTTGGCGGACGCTATCGTCCGCTGCTACCGGTCCGCCGCCGCCGAACGCCTCGCCGCCTACCGCGACCACGCCGGCGCCACGCCCGACCCGCGCATGGGCGTTGTCGTCCAGCGCATGGTCCACGCCTCCGCTTCGGCCGTGGTGTTCACAGTCGACCCGGTGACGGGCGCGGACACGGTGGCCGTCGCGGAGATCGCGCCGGGCCCGGGCGCGGCGTTGGTAGGCGGCCAGGTCAATGCCCAAACGTTCCGCTACGACTGGCTGGACCGCCGCCCGCTCGCCGAACAACCCCCCGCCGATGCCGTCCGGCCAGGCCAGGCGAACCCCGCCCTGACGCCGCCGCTTGGGGAGCCGCAAGCCGCCGATGCCGTCCGGCCAGGTCAGACCGCCGCCCCGCCGGTCAGCCAGCAAGCGCTGGAGAACCTGTGGGAGGCGGTCTGGCGTGTGCAGGAATGGGCGGGCGCGCCATGCGACATTGAGGCCGTGTTCGAGGGCGACAATGTGTCGGTAGTCCAATCGCGTCCCGTCACGTCGATTGGCCACGCCGGGATCGAGGACGTTTGGACCACCGCCGATTTCCGCGACGGCGGCGTGTCTTCGGGGGTTTTCCCGCCTTTCATGTGGTCGTTGTACGAATACATCTGGGAGAGGGCGTTCCCGGAGTTCCTTATCGGTTCGGGGATGCTTCCCGCCAAACGCAAGCGCCGCGCGAGCCGCGTCTTTTACGGCCGCCCCTATTGGAACGCCCAAATGGCGAAGGACGCCATGGCCCGGGTGCCGGGTTATGCGGAGCGCGAATTTGACGAGGATCTGGGGATCGCCCCCGCCTACCAGGGCAAGGGCGCCGTCACCCGGTTGACGCCCCGCTCGGCGCTGACTGTGGCCCGGGTCGGCGTGACGGAAATGATGGCGCTGCGCCGGCGGCTCCGATCCGCCGGACAACTGCAGGCCCAGTTGGAGGCCACTTATCAGGCCCGCATGGAACAAATTGCCCAAGCCCGCCCGGAAGCGCTGCCCGGCTTGTTCCGGGCCATCACGAAGGCCGACTATTACGCCAGCGAATCAACTTATTTCTCGCAGATCTTCTTGAACCAGGTGCATCAATCCCTGTTCAAGTCCACCATTCTGAAACACTGCGACCTGGCCGATTACCTGGCGCTGATCAGCGGCCTGGGAACGGCCGGCGATGAGACCTCGGGAGGCGGCACCGCGGGTGACGGCACTGCGGCAGACGCGACCGCAGGCGACGGGACCACAAAAGGCGGAACCGCAGGTGACGGGACGGCGGGCAGCGGCCGGAATGGGAAACGCGACGGCGGAGACGGAGGGGGAGCGGACGGCATCGGGCACGGGGCGGTTTCCCATCTGGCGCCGTTTTACGAACTGTGGGAGTTGTCGCGGCGGATTCTGGCCGACAAGGCGGCGGCGCGGTGGTGGCGGGAGGCGGAACCGCAGGCCGTCGCGGCGGCGCTGGCGGACGCCCGCGACCAGCGGCCGGGTCTGGCCGAGTTGCGCGGCTGGCTGGGGCGGTACGGGTATCACTCGGAGCGGGAACTCGACATCACGCACCCGTCGTTCGCGGAGGATCCGACCGGGGTGGTCAGCTACCTGCGGACGAATCTCGAACTCGACGATGACGCCTCCCCCGCGCGCGACGCGGAACGCGCCCAAGCGGCCTTCGAGGCCGCGTTGGGAAGGCTCCGGGACAAGGTTTCGCCGCGCCGGTACCGGGCGCTGGCCGCCAAGATCCGCCAGATGCGGGAACTCCTGTGGTGGCGTGAGGCGTTCCGGGACGTTTCCACCAAGCATTATCACCTGATCAGGCAGGCGGCGCTGCGTTTGGCGGAGCACTGGGAGCGCACGGACGTGATCGAGCGCGCGGACGATTTCTGGTTCGCCGAAGTCGGCCAGGTGTGGGCGGTGATCGAGGGCCGGGCCACGCCCGCCCAGCTAAGGGCAGCGGTCGACCGGCACAAGCGCTACTTCGCCGCGTACCGGAATTACCGCGGCCCCGAGGAGATCGGCGCGCGCGTCGGCGTGCGGCCGCGCCTCGCGAGGGGTCACGCGGGCCAGCGTTTGCAAGGCGTCGGCTGCCAGGCGTCCACGGGCCGCGGACGCGCCCGCGTGATCGAGTCGCTGGACCAGATTGGCCGCTTGGCCCAGGGTGACATCCTGGTCACGCGGTTCACGGACACCGGCTGGACCCCGGCGTTCGCCCGGCTGGGCGGCGTTGTGACGGAGTACGGCGGGATGCTCTGCCACGCGGCCATCGTGTCCCGCGAGTTCGCAATCCCGTGCGTGGTGGCCCTCGCGGACGCCACGACGGTCATCCCGGACGGCGCCCTGGTCGAGGTCAACGGTGCCGCCGGCACGGTCACCCTGTTGGAAGAGGCGTGATGCTGGGCGGCGCGCATCCGGCCAACGTGGTCACCTACTTGGGCGTGGCGGCGGCCGTGGCGGGCCTGGGTTTGGCCGAGGCCGGGCAGGTCGCGCTGGCGCTGGTTTGTCTGGCCGCCGCCGGGATAGCCGACCTGTTCGACGGCGCAGTCGCCCGCCGCTTCAAGCGGACCCGCCTGCAGCGGCTTTTGGGCGTGGCGCTGGACTCTTTGGCCGATGCCGTCTCCTTCCTCGCCCTCCCAGCCGCCGTCTTGTTCGCCACGGGTTCGCAGCCTTGGGCTTGGGCGGTGGCCGCTGTATATGTGATCGCGGGCCTGACGCGCCTGGCCTGGTTCGACGCGGAGGCTTACGCCCGCGCCACCGCTTCGACCGGGGAGCCCGGCACCGGCGACGCCCACAGGGCGGAACCGCCGGGCGGAACGCCCGCGCTGGGCCGGGCGGGCGAACCGGATGGGCCGGACGGGGCTGGCGAACGGCCTGCGGCCGACCGGGCCGGTGAACCGGGTGGGCCGCTCGCGCCTGGCCAGTCCGGCGACCGCGAGCAGCCTATAACCCACTACCGAGGGCTGCCGGTCACCTATGCAGCTTTGTTGTTGCCGCTGGTCGGCTTGGCCGCATTGGCATTCGCCCCGGAGTTGTTGGGGCCGGGTTTGGCGATTGGCCTGGTGGCGCTGGCGTTCTTGTTCGTCTGGGACGTGCCCGTCCCCAAACCGCGCGGCGCGTGGTACGCGGTTTTCGCGCTCGTTTTCTTGGGCGTGACGGCAGGCCTGCTGGTGGTTCGGTGACCATCCCCCGCCGCCGCGGCGGCTCTCTCGGCCGCGGTCCTTCCGGGGCCGCCGCGTCGGCCAGTGAAAATCTCGCGCCCGGCTCGTCGTCGGCGCCGGATGCCTCGCGACCGCACGGCCCATCCCGGCCATCGGTCCCACGCAGCGCCCGCGTCTACGACCGGGCAAGTGGCCGCTGGTTTGAGGAGGCCGTGCCGTCTGCTCGCGCGCTGGGGTTCCTTTACGGCTCGGCGGCGGGGCGGGGCCTGGCCAACGTGCTGATCACCAAGCCGTGGTTCTCGCGGCTAGCTTCAATACCGTCGGCGAGCGGCGCCTCAACCAAGCGGATCGGGCCGTTCGCGGAGGCGCACGGCATTGACCTGGCCGAATGCGGCCCGAGCGACTGGCCCAGTTTCGCCGCGTTCTTCGCCCGGCGGCCCCGTGAGGGCGCCCGCCCGATTGATCCCTGCCCGGCCCATTTGATCGCCCCGGCGGACTCAAAGCTGACGGCACACCGGGTGCGGCGGGGCCTGGCCGTGGAGATCAAGGGCGTCCGCTACAGTCTGGGAGACCTCACCGGGCATCGGCTGCCGGTGGCCCGTTTCGAAGGCGGTTGGTGCCTGGTGTTCCGCCTGTCGGTAGACGATTTCCACCACTACGTTTACCAGGACGCGGGCCGGACCCGGTCCCGGCGCTGGATCCGGGGCCGATTGGAAACGGTTGGCCCGGCTTCCGCCGGCGTGCCGGTCCTGGCCCGCAATCAGCGGCTGGTCAGCGTCCTGGACACCGAAAACCTGGGGCTGACTTGCGTGATCGCAGTCGGCGCGCTGACTGTTGGCAAGATTGTGGACTGCGGCGCCGCACGCTTTGAGCGCGGCGAAGAGCAAGGCCGGTTCGAACTGGGCGGGTCCACCTTGGTGGTCTTGCTGGAGCCGGGCCGGGTCGAAATCGACCCTGACATACTGGAACTCACCCGCGGCGGGGCGGAGGTCAAGGTCGCCTTGGGCTCACGGATCGGCCTGATCACGGCCAGCCGCTCCCACGAACCAGACGCACGGAGGCCTGAACCAACCGAGGGCAGAGCCCGGCCCCGCACGGCCGAAGGCGGGCCCGGCGCCCATCCGGACACGTCCCCGGACAGACCGAGAGTGCGGGCCGAGAAGAACTCGCCGGGACCGGCGGCCCAAAGCGCTGTTGGGCCTGGCTTGGTTAACGGCCTAGGCGGGGCCGCAGGGCCAAAAGCGGCGGGGTTGGCGCGGCTCGCGGCTGCGGGCCTGCCCGTGCCCGAATTCGCGGCGGTGCCGGTGGCCGCCATGCGCGAGGCAATCACGCCGTTTTGGGAGGAAATCGCCCAAGCCATCGCTTTACCGGACCCTGCCCAGGCTGCCGCCGCAGCTGGGGTGGCCTTGGCAGACGCGCGCCTGAGCGCCTCCCTCGAGGACGCCATCAGGGGGTATGTCCAGCCCGGAGTTCGCTACGCGGTGCGGTCCTCGGCCGTGGCCGAGGACGGGACGGAACGATCCGCCGCCGGATGCTATCTGACCCTGCTGGATGTGCCCGCCGATCAGGTCGGCCCGGTGGTCATGGAGGTCTGGCGTTCCGCCTTCACCCCGGCGGCATTAGCCTACGCCCGCGCCGTGGGCCGCGTCGGCCTGGTGGGATCCCTGTTGGGAGTGGTGATCCAGCCGATGGTTGAAGCGGCCGTCTCCGGGGTGGTATTCACGGCCAATCCGGCCGGTCCGCTCAATGAGGCCGCTGTCACGGCGGGCCATGGAACCGGTGCCGGCGTTGACGACGGCGCCGAATTGGCCACTTATCTGGTCCACCGCCCGCAGGGCTCCGCCAGCCCGCGCGCGGAGGGCGCGCGAGAGCCGTCAACCTCTGCGGCTGCCGCCGCTGGCGCGGACTGGCTGGTCAGCTGCCATAACCCCGCAGGTGGCCCGCAGTTGACTCGCGATCAACTGGTGGAACTCCTGGGCTTGGCCGAGGCGGCTGAGGTGGAACTGGGCGGTCCCGTTGACGTGGAATTCGCCCTTGGGCACCAGGGCCAGTTTTGGCTGCTGCAGGCGCGCCCCATCACCACTTTGGGCGCAGGCCGGGGTGTGATCCTCGACAACTCGAACATTGTCGAAAGCTATCCGGGCCTGAGCCGGGCGTTGACCGCCTCCTTCGCGGGCGACATCTATCACCGGGTGTTCCGCTCGTTGGCCGAGCGGTTGGGCTCGCGGTCGGTGGCGCGCGAACGGGACGGCGACCTGGCGGCGATGGTGGCCTGGTGGGGTGGCCGCATGTACTACCAAATCAGCAACTGGTACGCCCTGCTCACGCTGCTGCCGTTCCAACGTGTGGTCGTGAACGCGTGGCAGGACATGTTGGGGGTGCGCCAGCGCGAGTTCAACGCGGGCCAGAGCCTGCCCTGGCCAGGCCGCTTGCGGGTCTGGGCGTCACTGGCGCGGTCTGGCGCCAAGGCGCCCGCGCTGGTTGACATCCTGCACCAACACTTCGAGGAAGTGGAACGCGAGTTCTGGCGCCGGCTAGGCTCCGCCACGGGCGCGAACGCGAACCCACTGGCCGCGGCCGGCGCGCCGGAGAGCGGGAGCGGCCTACAAGCGGAGCCTGCGTCCGCCTTGTACCGCTGGCTGGCCCGCGAACTGGCATCGAAATGGGACGTCACGCTCATCAACGACGCCTACACCTTCGCGTTCACCGCTGCCCTGACCGCTTTGGCGAAACGCGCGCGGGTGGATCGCCCGGCCGAGGCGGCCGCGCGGCTGATCACGCAGGGCCGTCCGCTGGTGTCGCTGGAGCCGCTGGCCGCCAGGCAGGCATTGACGCGGACGGTTCGAGCCGACCATGAGTTGGCCGCATTCTTGCAAGAACTCGATTCCGACCAGGCGGTGCGCGCCTGGCTAGCGGTTGGCCGGCCGCATCCCGACCTGGCCCAGCGCGTCGCCCGGTTCATCGACTGGTACGGCGACCGCGCGACCGAAGAGCTGAAACTCGAGACCGCCACAGCCCGTTCGCATCCGCTGACGCTGATCCGAACGCTGCTCTCGGACGCGGCGACCACCGAGGCGGGCGGACTTGGGGACCGGGCGGACGGCATCGTGCAAACGGATGAAACCCCTGGTGGCAGAGGCGAGGGGGGTCTGGACGCGGCGCGCGGGATGCGGGCGGAGGAAGCGTTCCCACGGCGCTACCGGAGGCTAGCACGCTGGCTGGCGCGGCGGGCGCGGGCGGGGGTGGCGGCGCGGGAGCTTTCGCGGCTGGACCGATCGCGGCTGTTCGGAATGGTGCGCGAGTTGTTCCGGCTGCGCGGCGCGGACTTGGCCCACGCGGGGGCGCTGGCGGACGCGGAGGATGTCACGCACTTGACGATTGCGGAGGCGCTGATGGCGGGTGGACCGCCGGAGGCTCGTGAATTGGTTCGGCGGCGGCGCGAGCGACTGGCGGCCTACGGGCGGCTGCCCGCCTATCCTCGGGTGGCGTTCGCCGGTCCGCTGGTGGAGCGCTCGCCGTTGGCCGGGTGGGCGGAGGGAGACGGCGCGGCGGCGCGACGTGAGGCCGGGTCGCTCCTGCGGGGCGAAGGCTGCTCCAGCGGAACGGCCGAAGCGGCCGTGCTGGTGGTTCGCGGCCCATTGGCGCCCGGCGCCGGGGCGGGCCGGATCCTGGTGACCGAGGCGACCGACCCAGGCTGGGTTTTCCACCTGGCGATGGCGGCGGGAGTGGTCAGCGAGAAGGGGTCTTTGCTCTCGCACACGGCGATTGTCGCGCGGGAGTTGGGGGTGCCGTTCGTGGCGGGAGTGGCCGGCGCGACAAACCTGTTGGCGAACCTGGACCAGGTCAGGATCGACGGCGCGGCGGGCACGGTCGAGCTCCTGGCCTGCTGCCCGGCGGGGCCAGGCGGGGAGGACACCGCAGACGGTGCCGTCGGCGAGGACGCGGGCGGCGATGCGTGCCTTTCGAGAGAGGCGAGCGTTTCGGACAAGGCTGACGGTGCCGGGCGCGGGGATGCGGGCGGCGAAGCGCGCGGCCATGACGGAACGAAGGCTCCAGGAGGGGCGAACGGCGGAATGGGAGTCCAGCCGTGACCATCCGAGTTGTGCCGGTGGGCGGCGAAGCGGCGGCGGCCCACTGGCTGGGTCTGCTCCGGCGGGTCTACCCAGATTGGCGTTTTCGCGGCGGGCAACCGCGCGCCGAGGCGGCTCTCCTGAGCGGCCGACACCCGCTGTTGGACGGCTTGGATTTCCAGCCCTTGCTGGCGGTCGATCGCCACGGGGTTGCCGTTGGCCGGTGCGCGGTCAGTTTCCGGGAGGGTTCGCCCGTGGCCAGGCTCGGCTTCTTGGAATGCCTCCACTTGGCAGCCGCCCCGGCGCTGTTCGCGGCGGCCGAGACAGCGGCAGCTCAGCGCGGCTGCGCCACTGTTCGGGGACCTTTCGATCCGGACTATTGGGTGGGCTACCGGCTGAAACTCGACCATTTCGAGGCGCCGCCGTTCTTCGGCGAGCCGTACAACCGCCCCGAGTACCCCGAACTGTGGGAAGCCGCAGGCTATGAGGTCGCCGAGCGTTACCAATCGAGCGTGCTGGCCCGGCCGCAGGTGCCGGCGGACGGCGCGTGGGGACCAGCCAAACTGCGTGCCCACGCCGAGGCGGCCGGGGTGGAATTGCGCCCCCTGGGTAGGCGTTTCACAGATGCTCTGCAACCCATTCACAGCCTTGTGATGGACCGCTTCGCGGTGATGCCCGAGTTCCACAGGCTGGAATTCGACCAATTCGCGGCGCTGATGGGCCCGCTCGGTTCGGTCTTGGACCGGCGGGCCAGCCAACTCGCATGGTCGGGGGACCGTTTGGTCGGGTTTTCGGCGGTGATGCCAGACTTCGGACGACGTTTGGACTCGGGTTCCGCGCGGGCCCTGGCCGCTGCGTTGATCCGCCTGCCCCGCCCCGGCGCCCTGGTCGCCTCCTACATGGCGGTCGACTCCGCCTATCGCGGCCTGGGTCCGGCTTTGATGCTGCCCGCGCTGAGCCTGGCCGCCGCCCGGCGCGTCGCCGCGATCGGCGCGCTAATCCACGAGGGTGCCCCCACGGCCGCCTACCTTCCGGACCAGATCACCCGCGTCCACCACTACGCCCT